>JAHFOW010000173.1 GCA_023261465.1 Planctomycetota bacterium | reverse complement strand
AAAGATACCTGATACCTTGCGCTGTGGCTTAAAATTACAGAACTTATATGCATCATACAGTGATTGTTTTTTCCTCATACAGTTTTATATCACATTTTTAGATGCTGGAACAAGCTAAAAATCCTCTCAAATCATGGGTTCTAAGACTTTTTACCCTCATTTTTACCCACTCGATAAGGAGAAGACCCAATTTTGTAAATTGAACCCTATATTTTACAAAGTAGATAACTAATACCGTTCTCAAACTCAAAACGCAATGAAATATTCAAAATCATGGGTTCAGGTTAAAAACCAGAACCCGCCAAGATTCTTTCCTGAGTTCATGACTTCTAATTCAATATTTCTTTGTGGCTGATTGCAGAATTTGGGTTAGACATTTTTTCAAACTATGTTTTTACCTCCATCCAGCAATCAGGTTTTACCCTGATTGCTGGATTTTGGCATTTATTTAGTCTTTTTCCTTTTTGCCTTTTTCCTTCGTAACACTTATGGTTGTTTCGCCATCCAGTACAACGAAATCCTTAATCTTTTCGAACTTTTTATCGCCAACGCCTTTTACCTTCTTTAAGTCTTCAGGTGAATTGAAATTGCCATTTGCCTTCCGGAAATTAACAATTTCTTCGGCTATCTTTGTGCCTATGCCGGGCAACAAGGATAACTGTTCAACGGTCGCGGTGTTAATATTCACCTTGCCTGCGACCTCCTGTGCTGAAAAGCATGTCTTTGCTTCAAGCACAAAGGCAACTGCAACTATTAAAACAACAATACCCAATAATTTACGCCCTATACGCATATACTGCCCTCCTTACAAAAATATTATAAAAATAATGTCACGAATTTTTTCCTTCAATACAAAAGGAAACGTGCGGATTATATTTATACTATTTTTTGAAAAGCTTGTCTGTGATCTATATCACATTTTTTAAAATAAGTTATAATATACTATTTTACAGCAAGTTACAATTGAAACAATATGGATTTTTCTTAATAAATCGTGTTTATCCGTGGCTAAAATGCATTTTTGGGGTGTTAATGATATACTGAAAAACGAGGTTTCTTCGAAATGTGATGTGTTTGAAATGAATGGGATTATAGGATTGTCCACCAAATACTTCTTTTTCCCTTTTCATGAGGATAAATTTGTGTAAATCTTGCAACTCCTTTCGTTCCCTGTTTTAAGGGGAATGTGGTTGCGATCTGCCGTGCTATGGTTTTTCAAGTTCAAATATTTCCCAAAGATTTATTTCAATCCCTTCGAGCGATTTGCATGACAAAACCTCACGGGGACCGAATATATCACCTTTGGCATAAGCACCCTCTGCGTCTAACCAAAATCTTTTAACATACTCTTCAAGAGGGTCAATAACAAGGTATTCTTTTACTCCGCATCTTTCACAAAGGTGTTTCTTTTCCTTCAAATCCTTTAAAGCCGTGAACGGCAAGAGTATTTCAACTACCAAGTCAGGCGCTCCCTGAATATTTTTACCGGTAATCTTCTTTTTATCATAAAGACAAAATTAACCACCAACCTTTTTTACCAACAACTCATTCACCAGTTTGGGATTTGCCTTGCCTTTAGTTTCTTTCATCACCTGCCCTATTAAAAACGCAAGGGCATTTTTCTTCCCCTTTTTATAATCTTCTACTACATTTGGATTACTTGCGATCATTTTATCGATGACCGATTCGATAAAACCCTCATCGTTGATCTGCACCAATTTTTTCTCTTCTATAATTTTCTGAGGATCTTTGCCCGTCAAAATCATCTCAGAAAAAACTTCTTTGGCAATGGTGGAGCTTATAATGCCTCTTTCGATTGTTTCAACTAATGCAGCCAATTGTTTGGGTTTAATGGGTAAATTATAGATGTCTAATTTTCTATCCTTTGCCTCTCTTAATAAATCATTGATAATCCAGTTGCAAAATGCCTTTGGTCGATCAGATATTGATAGACAATATTCAAAAAAATCAGCAAGTACCTTTTCCTCGGTAAGGCAACTTGCATCATAATCAGAAAGCTTAAATACTTCCATAAATCTCTGTCTTCTGTCAAAGGGTAGCTCTGGTATCGTGCTCTTTATTTCGCTCATCCATTTTTCATCTATGAGAACTGGCAACAGGTCTGGTTCTGGAAAATAACGATAATCCTGGGCCTCTTCCTTTGAACGCATACGTTCACTTCGTTCGTTCACCTCATCCCATAATCTTGTTTCTCTAGCAATTGTTTCACCTCTATCAAGCAATTCAGCTTGCCTTTTTGCTTCATACTCCATACCCTTTATAACAGACTTCATGGAGTTCAAGTTTTTTATTTCAACTCTATTCCCTAATTTCTCAGTACCTTTTTCCCTCAGTGAAATACTTGCCTCAAATCTGAGAGAACCCTCCTGCATCTTGCAATCGGAAACCTCTGTGTATAAAAGTATTTTTCTCAGCGTTTGCATGTAGCTTTCCACCTCATCGGTACTTCTCATATCAGGTTGCGACACAATTTCAAGTAAAGGCACGCCTGCCCTATTAAAATCAACCAAACTGTAATTCGCCCCTACTTCTTCAGGATGAATAAGCTTTCCAGCCTCTTCTTCCAGATGGACATTATGAATCCTCACCTTTTTTATCGTGCCATTTACATCTATATTCATATATCCATCTACGCCCAGATTATAATAGTTTTGCGATATCTGGTAATTTTTGGGCAGGTCTGGATAATAATAACTCTTTCTGTCAAAATTGGTAAATTTATTGATTGTGCAATTTAAAGCAAGCGCTACCTTCATGGCAGACTCAAATGCCTTTTTATTCATTACCGGCAGAACGCCTGGCATACCAAGACAGACAGGGCAAACCTGGCTATTCGGTTCAGCGCCAAATTTTGTGCTGCACCCACAAAAGAGCTTTGTTATGGTAGATAATTCGGCGTGAGTTTCTAAACCAACGACTACTTCATATTCCATGATAGATATCTTTTGTTATGCCCCCTGCAAGGAAGAAACATTTAAGGGTGGTTTTTTTAAATGGAAATCAGTCTCTCGTTCAAAGGCGTATGCTATCTGTAGTAATTTCTTTTCTTCAAAATGTTTTGCAAGGATTTGCAACCCAATAGGTAAATGTTCTTTCGAAAATCCACACGGAATTGAGATACCAGGAATACCAGCAAGATTTGCCGGAATGGTATAAATGTCGGAAAGATACATTTCCAAAGGATTATTTGCACGTTCCCCGATTTTAAATGCAGGAACCGGTGACGTTGGACTCATAATACAATCAACCTTTTCAAAGGCTGCGTCAAAATCATTTTTTATTAATGTTCTTACCCTAGATGCCTTCAGATAATATGCGTCATAATATCCGGAACTAAGCGCATAATTTCCCAACATAATACGGCGCTTAACCTCGTTACCAAACCCTTCAGCCCTGGTTTTTGAATACATGTCTATAACGCCCTGTGCATTATTGCTTCTATAACCATATCGGACACCATCATAGCGGGCCAAATTCGAGCTTGCTTCTGCGTTGGCCACAATATAATAGACGGCGACAGCGTATTCCGTGTGAGGTAAAGAGATATCTATGATTTCCACACCCAATCGTTTGTATACTTTTAATGCATCCTTTATAACCGTATGCACATCTGATTTTAAACCAGTTGCAAAATATTCTTTAGGAATACCAATCCTTAAACCTTTCACATCGGACTCAATTCCTTCCATATAATCGGGCACAGGAACTTTTACGGAAGTGGAATCACATGAATCATAACCTGCAATTACCTGCATTAATAACGCCGCATCGCGAACGTCTTTTGTTAACGGACCAATTTGATCTAAAGAAGAACCGAAAGCAACAAGACCGTACCTTGAAACCCGCCCGTATGTTGGTTTAACGCCGACAATACCGCAAAGCGCTGCCGGTTGTCTAATAGAACCACCCGTATCTGAGCCAAGCGCCATATATGCAACATCAGCGGCAACTGCAGAAGCAGAACCACCGCTTGATCCACCAGGTACGCATTCAAGGTTCCATGGATTACGTGTTATTTTAAATCCCGAGTTCTCCGTAGACGAGCCCATGGCAAATTCATCTAAATTTGTCTTACCAATAATTATGGCATCTTCTTCTTTCAAACGCCGAACGATAAATGCATCATAGGGGGGAATAAAATTTTGCAGAATTTTTGAAGCACAGGTAGTAGGTAAGCTTTTTGTGCAAATATTGTCTTTAACCGCAACGGGAATACCGGCAAGCAATCCAACTTCTTCTCCACGCTCAATCCTTTTATCAATCTCTATCGCGTCATGAATTGCTTTTTTTTCATCCGTTACTATAAAAGCCTGAATATTATTTTCAACATGTTTTATACGTGTAAAAAGGCTAGATACAAGGTCAACCGATTTGATTTCTCTCGATATGATTTTATTTTTTATTTGGTATGCTGTGGATTGCAAAAGACTCAAAGACACGTCTCTTATTTCACTGATGTTAATCTATTACCTTTGGCACTTTAACAAAAAACCCTATTTTTGAAGGAGCATTGCTTAATGCTTCTTCTCTTAATATTGACACTACAGGCTCATCACCTCTAAATACATTTGACGAAATTATAGCATGAGACATCGGCTCTATATCTTCAGTATTTAATCTATTGAGCTTTTCTATATATGATATAATATTGCTCAATTGATGAATAAAAAAAACTTTCTCTTCCTCACTCAGATCAATTCTTGAAAGATTGGCAATATATTCAATTACTGTTTTATCCATCTTGTGTTCAAAGTCTGAACTATTGTGTCTTTACAACCTTGTTAGCACTAATGCAACGAGTACATACCTTTATCCTTTTAACGGTTCCTGCTACCTTGGCCCTAACACGCTGCAAATTTATTTTAAATTTCCTCTTTGTTTTTCCTGTTATCTTCCTACCTACACCACCCTTCCACTTTGCTAACCCTCTGCGCTCTATCTGGTTGCCAACTTGTGTTTTCTTCCCGCACATTTCACATACTTGAGCCATAAATACAACTCCAATCTTTGATACTATTAGTTTGTTTTTATAACTTATGTCTTATAACAATCTTCACATAAGCCGTGAATCTGCATTCTGTGAGATTCCGCTTTAAATTTGTATTGCTTACACACATCGTCCTGAAGTTTTTCTATTTTATACTCTACGAATTCGATTATTTTTCCACATTTATTACAAATCATATGATCGTGATGTTCGTGTCCGTATATATGCTCATAATGAGTATGTCTTTCACCGAATATTACTTCACGAAGGAGACCACTTTTAACTAGAAGGGCAAGTGTACGATAAATCGTAGCTTTTGAGATTTTCTTATCATTTAGACGAAGTTCAACAAGCAATTCATCGGCCTCAAAATGCTTATGACTTGCGAATATGCAATCCAATATTGCTTGTCTTTCTTCTGTGAATTTTAAATTCTTAGAAGCCAGAAACTCTTTGAATTTTTCTTCTTTTGAAAGCACTTTTACTAAATTTTCTATAAAGATAATATATCTTTCAAAAAAACTAAATAAAAAACCCATCTCGATATTATCGAGACGGGTTTTAAATTTATTCCCGGCAGTTACTTACTCTCCCAGTTTTCACCAGTACCATCAGCGTAAGAAGCTTAACTACCGTGTTCGGAATGGGAACGGGTGTTTCATTCTTACTATGCCCACCGGAAAATTTCTCTACATATATATTCATGAATATCTTAACGGTAACAACTGATTCAATTTGTTTGGCGGAAAAAATATAAGTCAAACTTTTCGACTAATTAGTACCAGTCAGCTTAATGTATTACTACACTTACACCTCTGGCCTATCAACCTCGTAATCTACAAGGTGTCTTTCCTCAATAAAGAGAATGATATCTAGTCTTGGAGTAGGTTTCATGCTTATATGCTTTCAGCATTTATCCTTACCGTACATAGCTACCCAGCGATGCCGTTAGCACGACAACTGGTACACCAGAGGTACGTCCATCCCGGTCCTCTCGTACTAAGGACAGATCTCCTCAAATATCATACACCCACGGCAGATAGGGACCGACCTGTCTCACGACGGTCTAAACCCAGCTCGCGTACCGCTTTAATCTGTGAACTCCAGAACCCTTGGGACCTTCTCCAGCCCCAGGATGCGATGAGCCGACATCGAG
>JAHFOW010000172.1 GCA_023261465.1 Planctomycetota bacterium | reverse complement strand
ATTTTACTCATATAAAAATACACGGATAATGTAGAGATACACAATCCACTGAGCGACAATCCCTAACCCTAAATAAACTGGCAACTCCCTCACGTTGAAAATTTTTAGACTGCCCAGATTTGAGCGCAATAATAACTGATTTACTACCGCCATTATTTTTAATGGTAATTTTCCTAATAATAATAAAATAACAAAAATAAGAATAAAACTGCTGATTAAAATTACAAGATAAATGATATTTCCCATCTAAATCCTTTTTATGAACAAAATAAATCCTGATATTTTTATTGATTATTGTTCCTTTAATAACGGATATCTTTAAATCTCTGTTGTTTAAGTAAAACAATCTATAGTACGCCTCTATCTAACATCGCAAGCAGTTTTTTAAGCTTACAGAAAAAGGAGTGATTAAAAAAAACAAAAGGCAACCAAATGAGCTGCCTTTTGTTTATACGCCTTTGTTTAACTTTTACGCTAACAAAATTAGTGCTTTGCCTTATGGCATTCGCACTTGCAATCTTTACACGGCTTGGATGGTAAATCTCCGCACTTGTCACACTTCTTTTCCTCTGCCATGACAGAGCCAACGAGTACTGTATTTACCACACCAACTCCAACCATCAAAGCTGCAGTAACAATAAGACTATAACCAAATTTCTTTAACATAATACCACCTCCCTGGAATTAAAGGTTTAAAATCAAAGCCACGGACTAAACGTCCGACGGGCTTACATCATTCACGATTTTATATTTTAAGAGTAATAGAATACTCCGTAAATTACTTATCTCTGTTTCTCCTGTTTATTTTGGTCCTTCATCACCTTTAGGAAATCTGAAGGCCAAACCACCGGGAACATTCCTAATGATATAGCAATAAGCATACCAAAAAAACGTAAGTTGTGGCAATTTAAAATAAATTGCTATGTAAGTGTTTTAAAATATGTTTCTTGCGGCAGGTTTATTATTTATTCAGTATATCCGTATTATTTTATTGAGATTGCTTTTATGTTTTAATTGTATTTAAAAATATACACAAAAGTATTGTATTCTTTAAGTTGTTGTTATGGTGAGTATTATAGCAAATTACTGTGTATAGGAAAAGATACATATTGTATACAAAATCATACAGTATTGAGAGTACATATCCCTTGTATGGTATTGAAATGGCAAACTTACAAAAATCGGGGGAGAAAATCCAGATGTTCAATTTTTTTTAAAGCGAACGCAATGCGCCGATGACAGATTCGGTTTTTTGAAAGATGTTCTATCAGACAGGAGAGGCAGCAAAATTGGGTTTGCCAAATCACCCCCAAATATTGGGGGATTCTTGTAGCTTTAACCCGACCTTCGCAATTCGAGGGGTAGACAAGCCGCTAAGCCAGTAAATACAGGGGATCGTCTTAAAAGGTCGGCACTACAAGCCGTTTTGAAAAAATATCCCTTGAAAATCAAGGGTTGCCGGGAGTTAAATGCCCAAAAAACCCTGTTTTTTGGTGCGAATTGCGAAAGCCGGGCTAGGGGTGAAAGACAACTGCACAGTGATAAGTCCAACTTTTTCGCTGGTACATACCTATAAAGGCCGAATACCTATTTATCATTTCGATGCATACCGATTAGGAGGTGACTGTGAAATGTTTGTTATCGGGAGCGATGAAATGATCTAAGGGGATGGTGTTTGTCTTATTGAATGGGCTGATCGGGTATCGGGCTGTTTGCCGGTGGAGTACCTGAAAATTAGGTTAATGCTTGTTTCCGATAAAGAGAGATATAACGATTTCAAGGGTTATGGGGAGCGCTATACGAAAATAATCGAAATGATGCACTTGACGTAATCTTGATAAAAAGAAAGAGGCAATTCACATAAATTGCCTCTTTCCCGAACATATTTTCGCTGAAATATCTTGAAATGTATAACTATTTATTTAGTGTCCCTTTTTTTCCTGGCATGGACACTTGCAATGTGTTTTTGCGCACTCGTCAGGTGTATGTCCACATTTTTCACATTTCGCTGCTTCCGAAGCACGGACAGAACCAATAAATGTTGTATTAATAACACCCGTTCCCACCATCAGCGCACCCATTATGACCAGGCTACTTCCAAATTTCTTTAACATTTTCCCTCCTGTAAATATCTTTACATTAATAGGCTAAAATAGTAGCACGTACTATACGAACTTATTAATAACCGTGCTTTGCCTTGTGACACTCGCACTTGCAATCTTTTGCTGGCTTGGATGGAAGATCTCCGCATTTATCGCACTTCTTTTCCTCTGCCATGGCAGAGCCAACGAGTACTGTGGTTACCACACCAACTCCAATCATCAAAGCTGTAGTAACAATAAGACTATAACCAAATTTCTTTAACATAACCAACTCCCTGGAATTAAAAGTTTAAATCAAAGCCACGGACTAAACGTCCGACGGGCTTACACTATTCACGATTTTATATTTTAAGAGTAATAGAATACTCCGCAAATCACTTATCTCTGCTTCTTCTGATATCTTTCTATAAAAGGAGCAAGCTGATTTCCAAAGAAAAGGAGGAAAGAGGAATTCAGCTTGCCAAAAGGAGAACAATTTCTTTAATATATAAACAACCTTTATTCAATAAAGGTTCCATCAGGTTTATTATTTATTCAACACATCATTATTATTTTTTTGAGAATGCTCCCTCCATTTTCATGGAGACTGGCTGTTTATAATAGCAGTTTACAGGAACAAATCAATACAAATTCGTTCGAATAAAAAGACGTAAGTCACTATTAAATTTCTTTAAAAATATTCCATGCCCCATAGATGCGAGGACAGACCCTATTCTTTAATTGTCTTCCATTTCAGCCTGTCCGCTGGTAAAATAAAGTTTTTTCAATTAAAGCGATATTCAACTTTAGGCGGATAATGAAATGATACAAATAAGCAACCTAACCAAATCCTACGGCAAGCAGGTATTGTACAGCGACGTTACCCTGAGCATCGGCCCGCGCGAAAAAGTCGGCTTTGTCGGGCGTAACGGCAGCGGCAAGTCAACTCTCTTCCACCTCATTCTGGGAGAAGAGCAACCCGACAGCGGTATCATCAGCATACCAAAAGGGTACAAAATCGGAACGCTGGAGCAGCACCTCAAATTCACCCGGAAAACGGTGCTGGAAGAGGTTGCTACAGCCCTTTCGGAAGATGAAATATACGACTACTGGAAAGCGGAAAAAATACTGTTCGGCCTGGGTTTCACGGAGCCAGACATGGAAAAAGCGCCAAAGAGTTTTTCCGGCGGCTACCAGATACGGATGAACCTGGCGAAGCTGCTGGTGCAAAACCCCCACATGCTTTTGCTGGACGAACCGACCAATTACCTCGACATCGTCAGCCTCCGATGGCTCAAAGGCTGGCTCCGATCATTCAGGGGGGAGGTCATCATCATCACGCACGACCGCGGCTTTATGGACGAAGTAACCACCCACACGATGGGGATCGTCCGCCGGCAGCTCCGCAAGCTGAAAGGGGATACCGTCACCTTTTTCGAGACCCTCGATCATGAGGATGAAATTCACGAAAAGACCCGTGTCCAACAGGAGAAGCGGATAAAAGAGATCGAAGAGTTTGTAGCGCGCAACAAGGCACGCGCCAGCTCGGCCGCCCGCGCCCAGTCTCGCCTGAAGTTGCTGGACAAGATGGAGCGTATCGAAAAGCTTGACCATGAGGCGATGCTGGCGTTCCGTTTCAATCACGAAAAGTGTCCCGGCAAAGTCGTGATGGAAGCGCACTCCCTATCGTTCTCCTACGACGGCAATCCGGATAACGTGCTGTTCAAGGATCTGACATTCTCGGTGGGGGCGCAGGACCGCATCGCTATCATTGGGAAAAATGGCAAGGGGAAATCGACGCTGCTGAACCTTCTCGCTGGTGAGCTAAAACCGCTCACCGGCGGGATGATCACACACCCCGGCATAAAAATCGGACACTTCGGGCAGACGAACATCCAGCGGCTCGACCTTGAATGCAATGTTCTGGATGAATTGAGCAGGGCGAACCCTTCGCTCAATAACCAGCGACTCCGCAGCCTCGCCGGCGCGATGATGTTTCCCGGTGACGCGGTGGAAAAGAAGATTAAGGTGCTTTCCGGCGGAGAACGGAGCCGTGTGTTGCTGGGCAAGATATTGGCCAATCCGACGAACCTCCTGCTTCTCGACGAACCAACCAACCATCTCGACATGGAATCGATAGAAGAGATCACCGAACAGCTCGACGAATACGAAGGAGCGGTCATCATTATTACTCATAGCGAAATGATTCTGCGTGACATCGCCACCAAGTTGATCGTTTTCAACGAAGAGAATGCGCAGCTTTTTTTGGGGAACTATGACGCTTTCCTTGAAAAAATCGGTTGGGATGACGAACCGAAAGCCAGGAATAAAGAGGACAAGGAAAAGAAGGTTACTGTACCTGCTGTTGTACCCACCGAGCAAAAGTCAAAAAAGAAACGCGAATGCGGCTTTGCATAAAAAGATTCACCAGAGTTCGCCTGCCACGAACAGACAAGCGGTTAATTTTATGATAAACAATATAACTTATAATAAGAAACACTACAAGAAAAAGCTAATCTGTTCGTGGTCAGGCGCAATGAATAGTTAGGTTTCATTAAAGTTAATTTTGCTTTTTATGTTTTTCATTGTTATAAAATGATAAAGCCTTTGTTTGTGCCGAAAAACTCCTGATTTCTTCATCATTATCAATTTCCTCTATGAAAGTAATAACTACTTTATACTTTTTCTTCTTTGGGAAATTTTCCAAAGCAATAAAATTTTCTCCATCAAATATTCCTTTAATCGCTCTCATTTTTCTTCCCTCCATTCTTATCTATCAAACGCATATAATAATTTTTTCAGCTAATTACCATAAAAGTAATCACGGAGCCTAATAGTGGTGATGAAAAGCATAACGCTGGCGCTGAGCCGCGGTCCACTGCAGCTCGCGATAATCACCGAAGTTCATGCCGTCGGTTCGAGTGTCTGGTTCTGCGCTTCTCGTCCAAGTCGCCTATATGTCACGATGTCTCCGAGGGTAGGAGACTAGTCAACGAACATCCGCACTGCATTTCGCTTAGCTATGTTCTGCAACCTCTCGATGTCCGGCGGCCCGACCGGTATTTCCGCATCGATGTCGGTGAACAGGGTTGAAGCCCTGCTACCTATGCCGGCCATCGAAATCATCTGGCCACCACCCTTGCCGAATCGAAACCAGTGGACCGTTTCCGCCGGCAGGTGTACAAGGGTGCCCGGCTTGGCGGTCATGGACTTTTCATCGATACCGAATTCGATGTCGCCACGGATCACATAAAAAGTTTCATCCCACGGATGTGAATGTGGCGGAGGGCCGCTTCCGTCAGGGCCTTCCTGAAAAAACACTTCGTACCCATGGGTTGCCCCTTTTGACGCCAGTATCGCAATTTGTTCACCGACGACGTTCAATGATCGGGGACGGCTCTCTGGCAACACGATGAATGGCTTTATCGACATAGGTTGTCTCCTTTCCGGAAGCCAATATCAGTTTTGGTCTGGATGGTCGTCACGCCGAACTTTCTATTAGACTTCCCATAATAAAAAATAATTTATTTCTGCAATATCTTCCCAATGAATACCATGACCTTTACCTATAAGTCTCCAGTTATTCCGCTCTTCTCATGAAGCATGCACCAGGCGAGGAAACCACTCAACAAGAATTTTGCAATTTTGTCATCACGCGCAACGTGAACATACTGCGGTTCATCCCGATCTCCCGCATAAAAAAACAGTATGCTTCAACTCTTAATACAGTTGGCAGTGATATTATATCACCTTTATACGAATAACAAGTTGTTAGGCCGACTGAATGCTGCCACGGTCGCCTTCAAGCTCCACTTGTGTGATACTGTCAAACGGCATCCCCATCTTCGTGAACCAGGCGGCAACCGCGTCCTTGCTGGGAGCTTCCATCACGCAGACGGCTTTGCCTACGG
Organism: Planctomycetota bacterium; assembly: GCA_023261465.1. Classification (GTDB taxonomy): domain Bacteria; phylum Planctomycetota; class Brocadiia; order Brocadiales; family Brocadiaceae; genus JAHFOW01. Next base: position 219 of record JAHFOW010000172.1, on the reverse strand, counting down.
TCAGGTTGGCAAAGCTGCGATAGCCTTTGACAGTCGGATCCTGTTGCGCTGCCTGCGCAAACTGGCGAAGCTGGTCTGCGGAAAATTTCCCCGGAGGAATGGTGTGTGTGCACATGAATTTTGCCATAACGTTTATTCCTTTCTGGTTTTGTTCTTTTTTGTTTTCTGCACTCGTCCCCAAGGGACGAAATATGCCAATGCCCTAACAAGTTATTAGTA
>JAHFOW010000171.1 GCA_023261465.1 Planctomycetota bacterium | reverse complement strand
ACAGGTTGCCACAATTCGTGAAATGATGGTAAATTTTGTTTTTTGTCTTGAGGATTAAAGGTGCGCGGCATTTTTCATAACTCCTGTAATTAAAGGTTTTTATGAAAGATTTTCCGGGCACATTTTGCCAATTTGTCAAGAGAAATATCTCCTCAAAACAGTATTTCTTTCTTATTTTTTCTGATACCAGTAGTACGCAATTTCCTAACCGGACAACGCTGAGTACTTTTATACTATTGAATGCGCAAATTGTAAAGAAAAACGGGATTACTTGATATTTATCTGTGCCGGAATGTTTCTGTTTGATGTGGAGCCGTCTCCCAGTTGTCCGTTTTTGTTTAATCCCCATGCCCACACAGTACCATCGGCTTTCAGGGCAAGGCTGTGCTGTCCGCCACAAGAAACAGAAATAACATGGTCGAGGTTTTTTATAAGGGCAGGTATTTCTTTATTTGAGATAGTTCCATCCCCCAACTGGCCGCTATTATTACTCCCCCACGCCCACACAGTTCCGTCCGATTTCAGGGCAAGGGTGTGATCTCCTCCGCCAGCAATTGCACAGACATTTCTAAGTTCATTCACGGGGAATGGGGTACTTCTGTTGTCGGTTGAACCGTCTCCCAACTGGCCACTCTCATTAAATCCCCATGTCCAAACGGTGCCGTTATTCTTCAGGACAATGCAGTGATCTCCGCCACCATTGATATCGCGGACGTCTACAAGCCCGCTTACCATGACGGGGCTTACCCTGTCTGTGGTGGAACCATCTCCCACTTGTCCATACTTGTTAAGTCCCCATGCCCAGATAGTACCATCTGCCTTCCGTGCAAGGCCATGATATCCCCCTCCGGCAATGGAAATGATGTTCTTGATAACCCTTGTCTGTACTGGTGTGTTTCTATCGCTAGTGGTCCCATCTCCCAATTGTCCGTATGTGTTTCTTCCCCATGCCCAAACGGCGACATCTGACTTCAGGGCAAGACTGTGCTGTCCTTTTGTGGCAATTGCGGTGACGTTATTAAGTCCGCTTACCTGAACAGGGGTGTTCTGGCTCTTTGTTGTGCCGTCTCCCAGTTGCCCTGCCCAGTTGCCGCCCCATGCCCAGACTGTGCCATCTGTTTTCAAGGCAATACTGTGCCACACTCCTCCTGCGATTGCCGTAACATGGTTTAATCCCTTCACCTGTACGGGTGTCTTCCTGTCGGTATTTGTTCCATCCCCAAGCTGACCATATATATTGAGTCCCCATGCCCATACGGTGCCGTCTGATTTCAAAACCAGGCTATGAAAACCTCCACCGGATATCTGCACAATTGTCGATGCAGAGGTGATTGTACTAAAAAACAAAACCACGAGAAATGAGATTGAAAACCAGCATAAGGTGTTAAGTCTGGTGTGCATCGGGTTAAAAATGGGGTTTTTCATAATCGTGTCCCGGTATTTTGAATTTTATTTCGTTTTTCTTACAGGATGAGTTTTTGGGAATTCCCGGGCAATACGAGCCGCTTCGGGAGTGCATTGCGGATGGCCCCAACCACTTGCGCTGATGCCATTGGTGATGTCATAGACAATGTTATCGTCTTTTGTTGGGCTAACCCCTGACGGAACGTAGTCCAGATTCAGTCCATGCCGTACCTTCCATGCTATATTGTGATCAGCGCAAGAACTATCGCCGCTCACACCTAAAGCCCCAATGAGTTTTCCCTCACTGTTGTAGAGCGCCAAACCTCCGCCAAATATATTAACCCCACCTATCTTATGGCCGACCATTGGGTCTTTTTCCGTTCCAAATTTTTCGGATGAACCCTGATATGCTACTTCCGGAGAAACCGGATTACTTTCCTGTAACCCATATAAACTACCCCCTGGTTGTACGGCGGAAAACAGATTTGCGGTTGACAAAGCAAATCCCGGCAGACTGAAGGCATTAGCGGTATTTGCCTTTTGCGCAGAAATAACGCGGCTGCCAGGCCATTGATCTCCCCGGTCATTTCCGGAAAACACCACGGCCTTAACCACGCCGTCCCGATCTACCACTGTTGCCCACATATGAAAACCGAATCCGCCATTATTCTCCTTCACTACCGCCATGAGGGTTTCCTGGAGTTCCGCGTGAGAAGGCAGACTACCCGCGAAAGACAATGGCGAAAACAAGGCAACAAAAAATAGTGATGCAATAAAACCATTGAAAATTATTTTATAACGCTTCATGATACGCATCTCCTATGAAATGAAATTTTTGAGAAATAGCGAATATTTGTATCAATTTTATTTTTCCCCGATCTTTCCAAAAAATCAAATTGTTACAATTGTTCAAACATATTCATGTTAATTTTTGGGAATCATAGACTTGTTGAACTTGTTTGTCAATGCTGAAAGGTCTTCTGAATAATCCGGAGCATTTCGTGGTGCACTCCTTTTGTGCCAGCAATGACATTGCCGGTCTTCATGTATTCTCCACTTCCTTTAAAATCAGTGACAATGCCGCCTGCCTCCTGAACCAGGAGCGCGCCTGCTGCGATATCCCATGGTGACAGGCCATATTCAAAAAACCCCCCGAAAATGCCTTCGGCTGTGTACGCAAGGTCGAGACAGGCAGAACCGCATCTCCTGATGCCTGTGGCCTGCATGAATAAATCCTTAAATACCTTGAGATATGGGTCAATAATGTCTTTTATCCTAAAGGGAAAGCCCGTTGCAATCAGGGCGGTACTCAGATTGTTGGATGAAGAGACACAAATACGTTTATCATTTTTGAAAGCCCCATTTCCTTTAATGGCCGAATAAATATGTTCCCGCAAAGGTTCGTAAATGAGACCGACGGTCAAGTCTCCCTGAATTTGCAAGGCAATGGAGATAGCGAAACCCGGCAGACCGTGGATATAGTTTAGGGTGCCATCAAGGGGATCGATAATCCACTGGTATGGGGAAGTACTCTTTTCTGCGGAAGACTCTTCGGCAAGTATGGCATGATCCCTAAAATTGCGCCGTATGTGGTCTTTGATAATATCTTCAGACTGCCTGTCTACATGAGTGACGAAATCGTGCTGTGCCTTTTCGTTGATCATGGAGGGTGCTAATTTTCTAAAATGCTTTTTTAGAACCACCCCGGCCTGAAGTGCGGCTGCCTGTGCAACTTCGAGATATTTTTTGAAATCGTTTGTATTAGGTTTCATAATATAATATTCTGGAATTTTATCATACGTGAAAATTGCCATAAATAGGAGTGTCGGGCAACTATTCACTGTTGTATGTGCATGGGTTTAATAAAACGACTAAAGCCTGACATACATTAATTTGTTAGCGTTATAAGGACTTTATACCAGGTTTTTTCCGGTAAGTGTTTTATAGGCATTCAGGTATTTTTCTGATGTCTTCTGGATGATATCAGGGGGAAGTATTGGCGCTGGCGGCTTTTTGTCCCAGTGGATAGTTTCAAGATAGTCGCGAATGAATTGTTTGTCGTAAGATACCTGAGATCTTCCTGGTTTATAGCTTTCCAGAGGCCAGAAACGTGAGGAATCCGGCGTGAGCGCCTCATCTACCAGGATTGTTTTATTATCGTTTGTAACGCCCCATTCGAATTTGGTGTCACAGATGATGATGCCCTTACTTCTTGCGTATTCGCTGGCCTTGAGATAAACCCGGATACTTTTTTCTTTTAATTCTTCCGCATACTTCTTTCCAATCAATTCAACGACCCTGGAAAAAGGAATGTTTTCATCATGTCCCGTAGTTGCCTTTGTCGAGGGTGTGAAGATGGGTTCCGGAAGTTTATCGGATTCTTTGAGTCCCGGCGGGAGTTTTATTCCGCAGATAGATTGTGCTTGTTGGTATTCCTTCCAGCCGGAACCGGCAAGATAACCACGAATAACAAACTCTACAGGGAACACCTTGACCTTTTTTGCGAGCATGGAACGTCCCTGCAAAATATCTTTATGCTTTAAAACAGAGGTACTGTTCATGCGTTCTATCTGCGTGGTGATGAGATGGTTCCCGGTAATATCTGTAGTGTACTTGAACCAGAATTCTGAAAGTCCTGTGAGTACATTTCCTTTGTAGGGAATGCCATTGGGCAGAACAACGTCAAAGGCCGATATGCGATCTGTAGCAATGATCAATAATGCATCATTTACTTCGTAGATGTCACGAACCTTACCACGGTTGTAAAGTTTGAGCCCTGGAATATGTATAGAAAGAAGTGGAGTTGTTTCTCTTGTCACGGTTTTCTATTATAAAACAAAGTCTGGTATGTATTGTTTAAGTTTTGTTTTGAGTTTGCCGGCGCCCTGGATATTGGGTTTTAGTGATATCGCCATATTTAAGTGATCTATGGCCTTTTCGTATGCATTCAATATCAGATAGCATTCTGCCATCTTTTTGTGAATAAAGGCATTTTCACTTTTGCACAGATTGAGCGTTAGAACTTTTTCATAGTAATCCAGCGCCTTTTCCGGCTCTACATTCTTTGTCAATTTGCGGCAATAGATATTTCTTATCCGTTCCTTGATCTCATCAAACAGATGACCGCGGTGAACGGCGTTTTTCCCCTTTTCCAGGATAAGTTCATAGAATCTGGCGGCGGTCTCATATTCTTTTAGTTTTTCATACGCTTCGGCCAGCAGGAATTTGCAATCGATATAATCCCGATGATTGAGGTGTAAAAAGCAATCAACATGTGTAAATTCTTTTAACAAATGCTCGTAATTTTCTATGGCATTGTGCGTGTGACCGTTTAAAAGGTCGGTGAAAATGGATTTTACCTTTGCCTTAATAAGTTCTTCTTTTGTTGTGGCGTCTTCTTTTTTGTGAGTTTTTGTTGTTTTGCGATGTTGGAAGTGATGCCTGTGCAGCTGATCGTAATGTTTACGGGTTGTAGCGTCAGAAAGTATCTTATAGGCCTGGATAATGGTCTTAGTCTTTGATTCAGCCCATGGTTTATTTGAGCTGTGTATATCAGGATGATATTTTTTGATAAGCGAACGAAACGAATGTTTGAGCTCTTCTATGCTTACCTCATAGCCTACTTCAAGTATGTCGTAGTAATTTACCACAATTAATATCTTTTCTTTTAACTAAAGGTACAAACAAATGAAAACAATACCCGGAAGAATTATGTGCATAAATGCTATCAGTAATCGTGAAGTCTGTCAATAGATTTGATGAGAATGGAAATTACGGTTATTCATAACGCAATGTTTCCACGGGATCAAGCCGTGCTGCTCTTAAAGCAGGATAGATACTAAAGACCACACTGCTGATAATTGCGATAACCGATGTGAGTGTAATGCTCAGTGGATTTATTACCGTTGGGATTTGGTTAAAATAATATACTTCTGGCGGGAATGGCCGCCAACCTGTGAGAGTATACAGGGTGCTTTCCAGCCAGTTGATCTTTAATGTGAATGATAGTCCAATTGCGACTCCAATACTGGCGCCAATACTTCCGATGAGGAGTCCATTTAACAGAAAAATTGACATTATACCTTGTGTGGTTGCGCCCAGTGCTTTTAAAATTCCAATATCTTTAGATTTTTCCAGGACGATCATGGTGAGAATGGCCAGGATATTAAATCCTGCAACAACAATGATAAAAAAGAGGATAAATGCCATCACTCTCCTTTCCATCATGACTGCGGTTAGAAAGGTCCTTCTGGCATCTTCCCATGTTTGTACAAAATATTCGTAGCCTAATGCGGTCTGTATTTTATCCCTTATCTCGTTGGCGTAACGGTAGTCATCCAATTTCACACTAATGCCCGTGACGGCGTCTTTTTCCTTTGAGCCAGCGAGTTCCTGGGCAATGGTGAGCGGAATATATACATAGTTCTTGTCAAAATCATACATGCCTGATTTGAATTTGCCGGCAACGATAAATGCCTTGACGCTAATTTTATCCCACTCTTTTAATGTGACAAGCACAATCTGTTCGCCGTTTTGAATAAAACATCCCGGGTCTTTTTCCGGCTCCCCTTGCCCAAGTCTCATTAACTCTGAACCACCGAAGACGCTTGCCGTGTTTTTTTCTCCATGGGTTTTTAATAAATCACTGGGATGGTTTCCAAATGGCGTAATATATGACTCAAAATCACTTACCCGCGCTTCTGCCTCAGGGTCAATGCCCTTAAAGTAAACGAATTCCTTTCTTCCCCGTAGTTTGATCAGAGCCGGGCCTTCTATATAAGGTGCGCAGGCAGAGACGTGTTCAAATGTTT
>JAHFOW010000170.1 GCA_023261465.1 Planctomycetota bacterium | reverse complement strand
CTGCTAAAGCAGCCTGGGCAAAAAAAATAAAACGCTCGGAATTATCTTCAAAGTCCCTCGTTGTCCCCGGATGATTATACATACCCTTTCTGCCATAATACTGATCGTTTCCTATAAAATAAATAGGCACCCGCGAAGCAGGCAAAAATCCTTTGTATACATACCCTGATTTAAGTTCATCGCCAATTCTTACTTCAAATTGTATATCGGTTTTTGTTAAAGGATATAGACCATCTTTTATATCATCATAGAATGGCATTAATACCGCAATGTCCGCACCTAATTTTTGTAAACCTTTCGGTATCGACCCCGCAATATCGGCAAGACCACCAGTTTTTGCAAATGGCGTAACTTCGGATGATAAAAATACAACCTTCACGAACGTATTGCCTCAGATTTCTTTTCAATACTTACATTTCTCAAAAATTCTGCTGCATTTTCCGGAGATACTGTGTTTATATAAAAACCGCTACCCCATTCAAAACCTGCAACTTTCGTTAACCGGGGAATTATCTCAATGTGCCAGTGATAATGTTCAATTTCTCCCAAACTAAAAGGTGTTGTGTGGATTATGTAATTATACGGCGGAAACTCCAGTGAAGCCTCGAGTTTCAGGAGAACGGAGCGTAACATTATCGCTAGTTCTTCAGCCTCCAGTTTTTGTAAATTTTCATAATGGGAGGAATGGGTTTTGGAAACTACGCATATTTCAAATGGAAATCTTGATGCATACGGCGCAAAGGCAACAAATGTATCTTCTTCTAACACAATTCGCAAACCTGATGATAATTCTTGCTGAACAATATCGCAAAAAAGACACCGACCTCTATACTTATAAAATTCTTCGCATGCACTCATCTCATGCATTACTGATATCGGCACTATTGGTGTAACAATCAATTGCGAGTGAGAATGTTCTAATGATGCGCCGGCAGGGGCGCCGACATTTTTAAAAAGTAATCCATAATTAAAGCGTTTATCTTTTTTTAAATCGACCAGCCTGTCCCTGTACGTCCACAGAACTTCTTCAACATGTTTATCTTCTAGCTCTGTTAAAGAAACAACATGTTTGGGACTCTCAATAATTATTTCATGGGCGCCGATACCATTCATAGAATCATAGACACCTTCACCGCGCTTGTTTATATTACCTTCTATTCTTAATGCGGGAAATTTATTTGACACTACCCTAACCCGCCATCCTTTGGTATTGGGTTGTGTACCTCTCTCCCTGTATGCCATAATTTCAGGAGGTGTTTTTTCTTCATTTCCTTCACAGAAAGGACAAAAACCACCCCTTACAGGCTGAGGTTCTGGTCTAAAATCAGTCGGTCTTATTGCCCTTTCAGTGGCAATAATCACCCAACGACCGGAAACGGGGTCTTTTCTAAGTTCGGACATTTTTATTATTCTCCTCTGTTATAACAAAAAAATTTTGCCACAACACTACACCTGCCACATTATTCTCTCAAAATCTGTCGAAGGCACAGTAAAGCCGAATACCGTCCGAAGAGGCACTCTTTGAATCAATTCATTTTCTTTCGTAAATTCAATAAAAAATTCCGCCTCTGCCCCTAATAAAAAATCCAACTCTGAAAAGGGACAGGATAATTCTAATATTTTATTAAAAGAAATGTCGTGAAATTCCCTGTCATTGGTATGATTTTTTTTCTTTATCTTAAAACTCAATGGTTTTTCCCCTATTGCCGAGGTGCTTATCTGTATTTCATGAGGATAGAAGAAGGTAATTACAATCTTTCCTTGTTTAATGTACTGGGCAGGTATATCGTGATTAAAATCTACTCTTATGAACAAATTGTTAACATTGAATCCAAAATACACCTCGTGTATGGGTAATACACAAGTCAGGTGCATGGTATCCATATCCCTATTCTCATTATATTTGCCCGCATCCAGCCATTCGAAGTAATTACTAATTATTCCATCGAGTTTGATATCCAAAAATCTCTTTGGATCCGTATAAACACTTCTTCTATAATCTCTTGAAATAGGGGCATCCAATATCCGTGGAGACTCCATATTCAACAATTTATATACATTTTTTAAATGCATGCGAAATAAATTATCAAACTCATACTTATGAGGTGTAAAATAATCATCACCAAACCACCAGAACCAGTCGCTGCCTTCGGCTATTAAAATTTCCTCATAAGCGTTGTATATAACATCTTTTTGAAATGATTGGCTTGTTTTTTCGGTTTGCTTCATAATGAAAGCCCTTGTATCTTCTAATAATTCCCAAGCAACATTTTTTTCGTCATTGCCAATCCAAGTTGCCAAATCATGTCCAATCCACGAACCAGGACATAAATGCTGCAATACCTGTTCTGGAGGATAATCTTCCAAATAATCTCCAATACGTACACACTCCAAACAACTATCTTGTGTAATTGCTTCATAAAGCTTGCTTAAAAAATCCAGCCCACTATTGGGATAATATTCCCACGCATTCTCTCCATCAAGTATTATAGTTACCAGGAGAGGTTTTCCGTTTTTGTTGTATTTCTTCAGACTATTAATCCTGTTTTTAAAATCAGACACCGCAGTATCTGCGTGATATTTTGAATAATGAAACCCAATGAGATCTGAAAGGTTATGATCGCGGAAAACCATATTTATATCGTACCCTTCTGCATGGACATGATACGGCTTATATAAAATATCCTGTGTAACAACATCCCCATAATTGTCTCTTTCTATTTGAATGTCCAAAGAATAAGACAATATTTCTTCATCCGATGCTAACCAAAGGAAACCTGCCTGCGTAAGTATTGGAATAATATCATCGCTTACCGCGCCCTCTGACGGCCACATTCCTCGAGGTTTTTGACTGAAATATTTTTCATAGGTTTGCACGGCCTTTTCCACCTGTGCCTTTGCGTCATCAACTGCTTTAAACCTCTTCCTGGGTAAGGACAAGTTGGGCAAAACAACCTTTGCAGATTCTTGATTACACAAAAGAGGTAAAATCGGATGGTAATAAGGTGATGTCGTTATTTCTATTTGTTTTAAATCCTGTAATTGTTTATGGAGAGGAATAATCTCTCCGATTATTTCTCTTTGTTTCGATAAAATAAATTCCTTGTCATTTTGGGTAAATCCTTCACCCTTCTTCATTAATTCTGTTAATAAAGATTCCCTCTGAATAACGAGTGGATGATACCACGTCAGATTGGCCCATACTTGTAAATCTTGAAAATCTTTGAGTGAAAAATCTTTCAGTACATCTCTCGATCGTTTTCTCCTGAAATTTCGTTTTTGTAATAATTCTTTATATCTCGGATACACATCTATCATATTTTGATGATTCGCAGAAAAAAAATTATCCAGGATATAAAGCTTGTTTTCCTCTGTTAAATCAACTACCGGTATTTCAGATAATTTCCAGAACCAGTCTTTTATCCGATTTTCCTCATAATCTTTTAGCTGTTCCAATAAGCATGGTACATAATTAAACGTTTGACGAATTGTGGGAAATTTTTTTAATAACAACGCCATACCAATATAATCTTTTATCCCGTGAAGTCTTACCCAGGGTAAAGAGTATTCACCAGTTAAATTATCTTTATAATACGGCTGATGTTGATGCCAGAAAAATGCAATCTTTATCATGTTACTTACACTTACCGTGCAACTTCAGATAAATTCTTTATTATTTCTTTTGGATGTGCTATCTTCGACCAATATTCCTTATATTGAAACTTCGGGCTGTGGTCATTATCGTGGCACTCCGTACAATTATTTTCGCCTGATTCATTATATATGTTACTTACATTTTTTACATGCCCACTTCCAGCTCCATGACAACTCTCACAACCCACATTAATTAAATTCCGGTCTTTCTCAAAATTTAAAAAGCCAGAAACCAACCCATAACCTACAGTATGGCACTTGATGCACTCCGGGTCGTATTGATGACCAGCCTTTACCAGTGTATTGTATGCCGATGCGTGTTTCGTTTTACGCCAATGGTCGTATACCATTTTATGGCACATCCCACAGGTCTGACTTCCAACGTACAACATCCCTTCGGGATGTTGCATTTGTTGTGTTCTGCCAAGTAAATCCTCATCACTAAGCATTTGTTGGTACTCCTTTAACAACGAAACCATTTCCTCCGAGTCTTTATATTTATTATCAAGCGGAAGAATTTCAGGAGGCATTATTTCTGTTACTTTATTCTTATTTATCGAATATTTGATATATCCTATAAATTTACCCCCTGTTCCAGAACAAACAATGGGAGTGTTTTTGACATATATTACTGTATCTTTAGGCTCACCAACATTATGCCCCGTTATAATGAGTCCGATTTCTGGAAATGATTTTGCAATTTTTATAGATTCATCCAAGGTTGCGTGGGAAAGTAATATAATAAGGTCCGCCTTGTATTGTAACTCTTTAACTAAGGGTTTTAAGGTTTCTACTGGTTCAGTGACATGCACACAATCTGACGTATTCGTATCAATGAGTACCTGAGAGAGAATACCTAAAAAGGCGATTTTAAAAGGATATCCTTCATCATTGAAATCCTTCAATACGTATTGGTGAATGTTTGCTGGAAAGGCTGGAGATGTTTTTATGTTGCTGGAAAGAAAAACAACTTTGCTTGTTTGTGACAAATAACTAATTGATTGCAAACCAAGTTCAATATCCTTTTCGCCGAGGTTATGAAGCACATAACCCATTTCCCCGAGGGCGCGACAAAGGATTTCCGCTTTTATCTCTTCCTGTCGTCCAAAACTTCCGGGAAGGTCTCCCAGACTTACCGGCAAAATAATATTTTTCTGTTTTCGAAGAGAGTCAATAAATGTATACCTTCTCGGTAATCCCCCAATTTGTCCATCATAGCAACCACAGGGATCAAGATTTCCTAATTCCTCACCAGAAAATACAATACCAATATTTATAGGAGATGCATAAATAGCAAATGAACAAATAATATTTAATAAAATAATAAATAGACTAAGATACATCATTATAAAATATTTTAATCATTCATCCTTTTATTTCTCCGTTAATAGGAATGTTAATGACAGGTTGAATTGTGCTATTGGTGTATATTTTCAAACTTCCAGAAATTTTTCCAATTGCAATATCATTTCCTAATTTTATATCAATTCTTTTACTGCTCATATTATTTAATTCTGACATTGCATAGTTCAGATTCCCTGGCTCAACTTCAATCTTTTCAATTTTAACTTCTTTGCTTACGAAATTAATAATTACCGTTCTTTTTACATCGAGTCCTTTTCGAATATTCCCAAATGATATATTTTCTGGATAATAGGTCACATCGCCTACAACTTCTCCAGAAAACGGTACGTCTATTCTCTCTTGTTTTTTGCTGTTGGTATAAACAAAAATTGTTCCATTAAATCTACCTATATAATCATATTTTGTAAAATCAATTTGATATTCAGTATCGCTTTTTCGTGAAATTGTAACATATTGATTAGGAGACTCGACCTTTTTTATTTCTATTCCAATACCCGCTGTAGGTTTTATTTCCAGGTTTCTAAAACACTTTTCTCCTTTTTTAATCATACCGAAATTCACCCTTTTTGGATTAACAGTTACTTCTTCAGCAACTTCACCGGTAATTGTTAATTTAAATCTTGGATTCTCTGGGTCGTTAGAGTTCACCGTTACTGATTTTGATACTCTACCAATGTAAAAACCAGGATTGAACTTAACCTCAACCTCACCAGCTTCTTTCGCTAGTAGATTTTTTTTCGATACAAGTGCTGCGGTACACCCGCATGATGACTTAACGCTATTAATAATAAGTTCACCTTGACCAACATTTTTAAATTTATATTTGTGCTGAATATTTTCACCTATAAATACCTTACCAAAATCGTATGTTTGTTCATCAAAAACTATCTTTGGCTTCTTAATATTAACATCAATATTGCTGGTAACCGTGCCTTTATTATTTTCTCCGGCATAGATATGTGATGATTCCAAGGAAGCTAACGAAGCAAATACAATAGGCAAAAATAGTTTTTCAATTTTCATAGTTTCACCTTTTTAAATATATAACAAAATATTGAATATTAGCAATTAAATTTATTTTGAATCAACATATAAAACACGAAGAGCTGGGAAGTGGAGAAACCACCTGTCCAGCTCTTCTGTGTATTTACTTCCTTATTCCCGCTTTTAACGAGATTGTGCTTCTAAGCATTATCTTGCATGATAGCCTGG
>JAHFOW010000169.1 GCA_023261465.1 Planctomycetota bacterium | reverse complement strand
GAGTCTTGCAAGGGCAAGTAGAAGGTTGGAATGCGATAGAAGAACACCATCTGCTGAAGACCTTTAAGTTTCCTGACTTTCGCAAGGCATTGGACTTCGTAAATCGGGTGGGAGAAATTGCTGAAGAGCAAGGCCACCATCCCATAATCACCTTCACCTGGGGAAAGGTAGAAATTACCATTTATACCCACAAAATTAATGGGCTGACGGAAAGCGATTTTATCCTGGCTGCCAAGATTGACACCCTCAACAAGTAAACAACCCCATAGTTAAATGGCTTGGAATAGCCTCAAACAGATTGGCATACCCAACATATTCTGGGAACCATACACACAGAGCACTGAATGGCGCAATAACCCTTGTTGATTAAGCAGAAACGCTTGTCTCTACTCTGTTCCTACCCCCGTTCTTCGCGATGTAGAGGGCGTCGTCAACCCTCATCAAGAAACTGTCCACGTTGTCTTTTTCGCCGAACTGTGTCACACCCAAACTTATGGTGATGCGGTTTACGCCTTCAAAGGAATGCTTCTCGGTAACCATCCTTAGCCTTTCTGCCAGCGTTGTGGCCATCTCTAAATCTATCTCTGGACTGAGTATTAAGAATTCCTCACCACCCCATCTGCAGAAGTAATCAGTATTCCGAAGATTCCTTTTTGCTATCTCGACCAGGGTTCTTAGCACAGAGTCACCAACGCTGTGGTCCTTACGTATCGTTCACCATCTTAAAATGGTCTATATCAAGCATAATAAGGGAAAGTGGGGATTTATACCGCTTTGCCTTGTTTATCTCCATTCCCAGCAGTTCGTCCATTTTATGTCTGTTGAAGATACCTGTCAGCGCGTCGGTGGTGGCTAATCTTGCCAGTTCATCCTGTAATTTCTTGCGTTCTGTTATTTCTCTATATAATTTATCTGCTTGTTCAAGTACAGTTTTCTCGTATACATCAAGTAACTGCTGCAAAGCAGCTATTTGAGATCTGAGATTTTGAATTTCAGAATTTCCGGAGCTATTTTCCATAATAACAATTTCTTCCTATAGATAGATTAATTATCTTTTTCAGTTTAAGCGAATACCGTGTTTTCAAATGGCAATATCGCTATCTTTATATTCAATGACAAGGGCTTAAAAAAATCAGCCCCTTCTTTCGAAACTGGAACTTTAAGGAACATAATAACCACAAAAATATCCCCAGATGGGAGTAATCCTCCAAGTCCTAATACAGACTTTATCCCGTAAGGGATGACAAATTCTTTCTGAGCTGGAATGTGGGAACTACCACGTGCATTGGATACATAGAAGACGTTATACGTCCTCTGCTCTATATCCAACAGAAGTTTTGGGTCTGGTTTGATAACCATGCTTACACTTAACCCCAATTGTTTAATAAGGTTTCTTATCATCGGGATCTGATAAGCCGCCTGTTCGCTCGGCAGCGGAATTGCCTTATGACCCTTTGAGGTTTTTCTTGAATTCCATTCCGGGTTTTCTCCGACTGTAGCCAAGAGAGCCAGGCACTTCATGCCCGGTAAAACAGGAGTATCTCCTGCTATACTCCTGGAAAAACTTTGAAGTTCATCGTCGAGTTTTTCGTAGGTGTGGGTCTTGAAAAAGCGAACCAAGGAACAAGCCTGCTTGCCAGTTTGCCCATCGGTCAGGTTATCATACAAATGACGAACAATTCTGTTAGCTACATCTTCCATACTTTTGGCGCCTTTACCAATATTGCGTAAGACTTTTCCACATACAGTCATGTCATGTATAGTAAAATTCATTATGTCATAAGGTGTAAACTTTTCATTTTGAGGACTCATGTTCTTATCCCCCAGGAATCTTAGTTTTTAGGATACGGATGGTTTATTCCTTTTTCGCATTTGCAGCGTGAGCGGCGTGCGACTGGGCAATTATAGGCTGCATGAGGTGGGCTGGCACGATATCGTAATGTGAAAATTCCATCGTAAATGAGCCCTGCCCACCCGTCATAGACTTAAGTTCGGTTTCATAGTTGGCTATTGATGACATGGGAATGGTTGCCCGCACGATCTGTAAATCCCCCATAGTATCCATCCCTTTGATGTGCCCACGATGGCTGGAAAGGTTTCCTGTAATCTCACCCATAAATTTCGTGGGAATCGTAACCTCGATGTTTACGATTGGCTCAAGAAGTACTGGTTTGGCGTGATTGAAGGCGTCTTGGAAGGCATGAGAGGCAGCTATCTTAAAAGACGCCTCGGAAGAGTCAACATCATGATAAGAACCGTAATGCAATCGCACACGCAGGTCAACGATGGGATGTCCAATCAATATGCCTTTGTCCAGCACCTCCCGAAGCCCCTTTTCAACGGCTGGAATATATTGACGCGGAATGGTACCGCCCACTATCTCATCTACAAACTCAAAACCGGTCCCTCTGGCCAGAGGTTCAATCTTAATATGTACTTCTCCATATTGTCCGTGACCACCCGATTGTTTTTTGTGCTTATATTGCGCCTGCGATTTGGTTGTAATGGTTTCTTTGTATGGAATTTTTGGGATATGGGTTTCCACTTCAATTCCGAAGCGGCGTTTCAAACGGCTGATTATTACCTGTAAATGGAGGTTGCTGATGCCGGTAATAACCAATTCATTTGTAAGTGTATCATGTGAAACCTTGAAGGTTTTGTCCTCTTCGGTAAGTTTATGGAGACATTCACTAATCTTTTTTTCCGCTCCCTTACTTTTGGGTATCACAGCCAGCGAAGACATTGGAACTGGAAATTTAATATCCGGAAGTTTTACAGGATGTTTAGGATCGCAGATTGTGTCGGAGATGTGGATATCCTCTACTTTAGAAACAGCAATAATATCTCCGGGAATTGCTTGTGAAACTGGCTGTTGTTCCTTTCCAAATACCCTGTAAATATGCCCAATCTTATTTGTTTTTTTGCTTGTCGCATTATAAAACGATAATTCTCCATCAAGCTTCCCAGAAACAACTCTAAAATAGCTTAACTTGCCAACAAATGGATCTATTACCGACTTAAATACAACGGCGCTAAAAGGGGCGTCTTTTGAAGCTTCTAAGGCAATTTCCTGATTTTTTTGCAGGTCAACACCTGTTCTCTTAATTCCTTCCAACGGAGATGGCGAAAAGTTTACTACAACATCCAATACATCTTCAATTCCTAAGCCTTTTTTATTAGAACAACAGAGGATAGGCACAATATTTCCACCTACAATAGCCTTAATGAAACATGACTGTAAGGAAGCCTTGTCTATCTGTTTGCCATCGAGATATTTTTCCATCAACGCATCATCAGCAGAAACGATAGTTTCTAACAAGGAGTCATGCGCTGAAGGTGCATCACCAATAACTCCGTCTGGCAGAGAATTTGGTAATTCAAATAAATTAACTACTCCACTGAAATTTTGACCAGTTCCGATAGGTAAGGTTAACGGCACGCATACGTTCCCGAAAGTATTTTTAATGGACTCAAGCAATGTTTGATAATTAATATTCTCACCGTCAACCTTTGTTACTACAAGTATCTTTCCGAGTCCTCTTTGACAAGCCAGGTTCCAGAGTTTGCTGGTGTTGACTTGAATGCCGTCTGTGGCTGATATAGTGATGATTGCGGTTTCTGCAGCAATAAGAGAAGTGATTGTGTCTCGGATGAAATCAGAGTAGCCGGGCGTGTCAATAATGTTGATTTCGCGTCCTTTCCAATTGCAGTGGAAGAAAGAAGAATCAATCGTATGTTTCTTCTCTTTTGCATCGGCGTCGTAATCTGCGACCGAAGTGCCATCTTCAACGCTGCCAAGTCGAGTAGTGGCGCCGGCTTTAAAAAGCATGGATTCTACCAGTGAAGTCTTTCCAGAAGCGCCGTGTCCCAGGAGTACAATGGTCCGAATGTCTTTTGTTTCATACGGAATCATAGATTACCTCCAACACAAGTGTTTGTAATTATGAAATTTAACCACACAGACACTGAGAATGCAGCGAGAAATCTTAACATAAAGTTTTGCGGGTAGTTATTTCTCTGGATTCTCTGTGGTTTTTACTTTTTAGCGCATAGTGAATTACATAGTCTTTTTGCCTCTGAAAGTTTAATATGCCCAGTATACAATGCCTTTCCGATAATCATACCCGCAATGGGTAGTTGGCTGAGCGCTTCGATATTGTTTAGCGAAGAAATGCCTCCTTATGCAATAACAGGGATTTTTACATTCATTAAGAGTTCTTTTAAACTGGAAATATTAGGTCCTTGTAACATACCATCCCTTGCTATATCTGTGTAGATTATAGCGCAAGGTGATGACTTTTCTATTTCCATGGCAAAGTCAATAGCTGTCCATTTACATACAGAAGTCCAGCCGTTTACAGCAACTTTGCCGTTTTTCGCATCAATTCCTATCGCAATTTGACTTTGGAATGTCGCGCAGAGTTCGTTTATCCAAGATGACGAATCTATTGCCTTTGTTCCAACAATAACACGGTCTGCACCCAGATCCAATATTTTTTTTACCGACTCGGTTGTTCTCAAACCGCCGCCGAATTCAATGGGAATTTTTACTTGTTTGACAATTTGTTCAACAATGTTAAGATTCTTTGGAGTGCCTTCAAAGGCACCATCCAAATCAACTACATGCAAATAATCGGCGCCCTGATCTTCCCACGACTTAGCCACATCAACAGGGTCATCGGAAAATACCGTTACAGCGTCTTTCTTGCCCTGTGTCAATCTCACACATTTACCACCCTTTAAGTCAATGGCTGGAATAATGAGCATAATTATAAATTACCAAAGTTTTCGAGCATGGTTAATCCGCACTGCTGACTCTTCTCAGGATGAAACTGCGTAGCAAAGATATTTTTATGCCATATCATAGAGGTAAAATACGCCCCGTATTCAGTCTCTGTGGCAATAATATCCTTATCCTCCGGACATACATAATATGAATGTACGAAATACATATAGGCATCGTGAGGGACATTTTTCAAGATAGGATTAGCATCCTTGCGGAAAACAATTTGATTCCAACCCATGTGAGGTATCTTTAATTTCTCTTTTGTTCCATTCCCAGAAAAATTAAATCGAACCACCTTGCCAGGAATGATGTTTAAACCAGCATGCTCACCATCTTCATAACCTTTTGAAAAAAGTAGCTGTAATCCGAGACATATACCCAGAAACGGTCTGCCAGAACTAATAAAATCTACGATTGGTCCTATTAACTTCCTTTGTCTCAATCCATCCATTGCATCGTTGAAGGCTCCCACACCGGGAAGGACAAGCTTATCTGTGCTTTTAATGTCATCTGGATTATCGGTAACCATGACATCAAAGCCAAACCGCTCAAAACCCTTCTCCACACTGCGAAGGTTCCCCATACCATAATCCACGATCGCAATCATATTAAATTTTATCCGCCGCCCCTTGGCACTATTACAAACTCCACACGTCGGTTTTTAGCTTTGCCTGTTTTTGATTTGTTATCAGACAAGGGTTGATATTGCCCAAATCCAGCAATGTATACCCTTGTGGGCGAAATACCGCATTCTTCAACCATGTAGTGAAGAACGGCAGCAGACCTTGCCGCTGATAGTTCCCAGTTTGATTTATATTTGTCCTTTTGCTTGTTAATGGGGTCACTATCCGTATGTCCTTCAATCCTGACTATTTCACCAGATGTGGTACTCTTAAGTACGCCAGCTATTTTCTTAAGTACCCCCTTAGATTGAGGGCGTAATGTTGTTTGCCCCGGATCGAACAATACTGCACCTGGCATTAACACAGAGACTGCGCCATTTTTTATCCTTACTGTTGCCCCCGTGCCTTTTAATTTAGCCTCTAGTTCCCTTCTTGTATTCTCAAGCCGATTCAATTCGCTTTCATACCTACTCGCCTTTGATGATAATTCTGCATTTTCCTGCTGCAGTCCCGATAACTGCTCATTTAACTGCTGATTTTCCTGCCGTAATTTCTTAAGCTCGCTGCAACCAGTGCCTACAGCCACCATTCCTAATACCCCAAACAAACAAAAACTGCGTACCACACCATAACCCGATAACATACGCCTTTCCCTCCTTTCCAGGTAAAGAGATTTTTGACAAATAATGTGTGTTTTTATATTCTTTATTAGTTGAACCCAGTAAATATTACAATAAAGAATTGAATATATAAGTTAACTATCCCTATAAAATAATCTTGCAAGATAATGCACACCAAAGTGGCAAAAGATAAAAATGGTCCGTAAG
>JAHFOW010000030.1 GCA_023261465.1 Planctomycetota bacterium | reverse complement strand
GTCAAACATTCTCTTTCGTGACATCGCTTTTTCAGAATAAGAGTTATAATTTGTTTGTAAACAAAAAAGGGAATGTATATAATTTCGCATAAAGATTTAAGTGTGAATAACGTATTGCACTGAGTGAGAATAAACTGTAGACAAGAAGGCGAATTGTTCTCATTTGTTCGTGAATGATCCTTCTGTTAAAACATCGTTAAAAATCGTATACATTTTTGCGGGTACAACTTTTGCTTATATACCATTCATTAATAATAGTTCGCAAAGAATTTACACGATATGGATGAAACCAGCCAGGATGAATTTTTTTTAATGGTTACATTCATTATTAATTATTTGGTTGCAACCACGCGGTGTTGTGTTTTCACGAACTCCGCATAATAAATTGCGATAAGGAGGTTATAAAAATTGTGAAACCACGGACAAAAACAGTACATGACATGGAGTTTACTTTAGAGAAGGTTAAAAAAATTAAACGGGAAGTAGGCAAGGTAATCGTTGGCCAGGATGATATGGTTGAGGGTATTATTGTTGCCCTCCTTTCTGATGGGCATATCCTTCTGGAAGGGTATCCCGGATTAGGAAAGACCATTACCGTAAAGACTGTGGCCCGCGTGCTGGATGCGAAATTCCAGAGGGTTCAGTTTACGCCAGACCTTATTCCCGGCGATATTACCGGATTTGAATTGTGGGATCCGGAGACAAAAAAAAGCAGGATACAAAAAGGTCCGGTATTTACCAATCTCTTGCTTGCCGATGAAATCAACCGCGCCCCGGCAAAGGTGCAAAGCGCCCTCCTCGAAGCCATGCAGGAAAAACAGATCACCATTGGCCGGGAAACGTACCCTCTGGAAAAATTATTCCTTGTCCTTGCCACGCAAAACCCCATTGAAATTTCCGGAACATATTTATTGCCGGAAGCTGAAATAGACCGGTTCATGTTTAAATTTGAAGTCCGGTATCCAACATATAGGGACGAAAGAGAGATTACCAAAAGACAGATCAGCGACGAAGACGCTTCCCCGGATAGTGTTTTATCTCCCAAAGAGGTGCTTTCCTTACGGCATACTATCACGGAATGGCTTCCCCTGGAAGAAACGTCGCCTATAGTACGATATATTACCCGGATTGTCAGGGCAACCAGACCGGAAGAAGGCAACTGCGAGTTGAAAAATCTTGTAATGTATGGGGCATCTCCCCGCGCAACGATTGCCCTTGCCCGGGCGTCCCGCGCCTATGCCTTCATTCACGGAGACGATACCTTATTACCTGAACACGTCCACAAAATGGCTTATCCCGTGTTACGTCACAGAATCATCCTTACCCACGAGGCCGAATCTCAGGGAATTGATGCTGATGATATCATAAACAGGATATTGCGCCGGGTACCCAGATTGGAATAGGTAATTCATGAAAAGAAGGATCAGGCTCTCTTTACAGCGATTGATCGGGAACCTTTTTGATGGGATATTCGCCAGCTCCATGAACGCCCTTCACGGCATGGAACTTGACGAGCTGCGGCAGTATCAACCCGGTGATGATATTCGGGCCGTTGATTGGAAAACTACGATAAAGACCGGAAAACTCCATGTACGGATGAAACTCGTAGACAAACGGTTAACAGTTCTCTTTCTTATTGACCGGAGCCGGTCGGGAAAATTTGGCACATTTCAGAAGACAAAAGAAGACGTTCAGGCAGATATCCTTTCAGTTCTTGTCCATGCAGCGTCAGAGACGGGTAATGAGATAGGATTTGTTACCTTCACCGATAAGGTAGAAAACTATATTAAACCCAAATCAGGTGAGAAAGAGGCGCTTAAAAATTTAAGAAATATCCTCCTTGAAAAAACATCGGGTACCGATACCGATCTCAACGTGGCATTCAGATTAATCAACGAAAAGTTCTTTTCTCCTGCCCTGGTATTTGTAATTTCTGATTTCCTGGCGCCCTGTAATTATGAACAATCGCTGAAGACGTTATCCTCTGTGCATGAGGTAATCCCTGTTATTATCTCAGATAGAACGGAAACATACCTGCCAGCCGGAAGAGGACTGGTTGCCGTGCAGGATATAGAAACCGGTCAGGTGCAGTTATTGGATATTTCGCATGCCCTGCACGAATCCCTGCCCTGCCTGGCATTATTGAAAAAACTTGCCATAGATCACCTTGCGCTCACTACTGAGCAAGACGAAGAAATATGGATCAAAAATATTTCAGAATTTTTTGACAGACGCATCAGAAGAAGGGGGAGAAGGCGATGAGAAACATTTTTATCACGATGATTATTTTTTTTGTTTTTTCAGCAATGCAGGTTCCGTATGTATGCGCGCAGGAACAATCCCAGACTCAGGCACAACAAGAAACGCCGCAAGGACCAGCATTGACGGACAAACCGCTTGAAGTCTGGACATTCATCGACGATTACCGGGTTATTACAGGAAAAACAATTCATCTTACCGTTCAGCTTATCTGGAAGTTGGGCATAACCATGAATCTGGAAGGTATTGATAAAATCAACCTTTTGCCTTTCAGGATTGAGGGGGTAACAATAGGAGAACGTCAGATTTTTGACAATGAGCATGATTTCCTTGTCATTACCTATACCCTTACGTTGCCCTCAACCATTAAAGACGGCATCTATTCACTCCCTTCTTTTTCTCTTTCTTATCAAAACGAGGTTGACAAATCCGAAGGCATCGCGACCTCATCGCCCGTTGTAATCAAAAAAGTACCTATCATGGTTGAAGGAAAGGTAGACAAGGACGTTATTACCCTTGGCGACCGGATTCATTACTCCCTCATTATCAGACACGAAAAGAATGTAAAGTTGATAGGGGAGAGTATTCAAAAATTGAGCTTCTCCCCGTTTGAAGTGCTCAACAAAGAGGTAGAAAGTCAGCCGGAAGGAGATATAGAGAAGATACACATCAATTACACCCTCTCTCTGTATGAATTAGCAGGCGCAAAAAAGACCCCGGAAATCCCAGCACTCTTTGTTTTATATTACGTTGAACCTCCTCATTCCGATAAGGCTAGGGTGGATTCTTCTATAGAGACAAAAGAAGTAAAAACTGCCCCTGTTCCTATTATTCTCAATAGTCTTCTAAAAGCCGTTGATGTGCCTTTGGAAGGACTCAAGGGGCCTCTGTACTATTCAAAGAAGGATATTTTTTATCATAGTTACCTCCCTGCGGGACTGGGGATAGGTTTGATAGTCTTTTTAGGTGTAATAACCTTACGTTCCACAGTAAGAAAATTGACGCCGGATGCTCCCAAAAGAGTTGCCGAAACACCTGAACTTGCCTTAAAAAAACTCAGGGACGCTATCGCGTCATTTCAGTTTACAGATGACAATGCGATAAACCAAAAGCATATACAGAATATTGACAAGACAATAAGAATATATTTAGGAGTACTCACGGAAATTCCGGGAGACACGGCACAGTCCGTAACAACAGCAGACTTTTTCAGCCAGGATACGCAAAAAAAATTATCTGAAGAAGTGCAGACCTCTGCAAAAACCTTGTTAAAACAATTAGACGCCCTTATTTTTGGAAGACGAATTGATAAGGAATCGGTGGATAAAATGTTGCTGGGAATAGAGGCGATTATTACATTGACGAACCCTTTATAGTTTCGGTGGCCTGGTTGATGAATGAACCTGGTCTGATTAATTGTTCGGCTTGTTTGGCTCGTTCTCAGGCAAACAGACGGGAAACTCAATTTCTTGCAAAGTTCCGTAGGAGCGATTTGAGATATGCACAATATCCAATCATAAATTTACATTCAAATGTGTCTTAGTGGCATCCATTATAGTTTAGGAATTTTTATTTTACCGGGAGATATATGAATTTTGCGCATCCCTGGCTACTAGCGATTCTCTTTCCCTGCGGTTTGTTCCATCTTTTGTGGCGGGAGAGAAAATATCTTGGATACTCGAGCCTCTTCCATGTCAGAGAACTGACCGGATTCAAGAAGCATAGAGACCGTTTCCATAAAACGGTATTTTTTGGAGCGATATTTTTTACTGTTATAGCCCTTGCGCATCCGCAAACAAAATATTATACGGAAAAAACAACTCTCCATGGCCGGGAGATAGCCCTTTCCATAGACACCTCGTTTAGTATGACGGGCACTGCCATCGAGACTATAAAAAAGATTGTCAGAGATTTTATACGGAAGAGGCCAAATGATCTCATTGGTATTTCCATATTTGGAACGGACGCTGCTCTCATCGTAATTCCCACGATGGAAACCCAGTTGCTTGAAAAATCACTGGAACGTGTCCAGGCGTCGCAGGTGGGATATCAAACGTCTATTGGAGAAGGTCTTTTTACCTCCATAAGCGCACTCTTTGAAAAAGAGATGGGAAAACAGTTTACCATAAAGGAATTAAGAAACAGCATCAATAAGGAATATCTTGCTGATTATGCCATCAATTTTGTTAAGGAAATGGAGCGGAGAAACGTACTCAAAAACAAGCTCATCATCCTTTTTACGGACGGCATATACAACATCGGTATTTCGCCAGACCGGCCATTGCGTCTCTTAAAAAGGATGGGAATAAAGGCGTATGTGGTAGCGGTAAAGGCCTCTGATGTTACGGGGGTAGACCCCGAAGTTGCAGCGCAACACATCGAGGAATTAAAAGAGGCAGTTGAGTCAACCGGTGGAAAATACTTTCATGCTGAAAATTTTGAAGAGGTCGCGGCATTTTATGACGGGATTGACAGAATAGAAAAAGACACGCTTGTTATAGAGACAGTTACAAAGAAAAGAGACCTTTATATTTATCCTGCATTCGCAAGCATTTTCTTGCTTTTTGTTGCCATTTTTATCGAAAATGCCTGGATAAGAATCCCTTGATGCAGAGACGCCCGGGCGGAATGTTTCCATGGTGGTGATTTGTTATAATTCTTAAATACAAATTCTTTAATCCAAAAAGACACAAAGAATTTGAAAAAGTTGTTTTGTTTGCCGTGCAAAACAAAACCTAATTTAAAAACAGGGAGAAAATTTATGTTAGCAAAAAATTTCATAAAACTATTTCTTTTCTTCGTTGCCTGCTTTCTGGTATTTTACGGATACGGATACTCTGTAAAATCGCAGGCAATAGCCCAATTGGAAGGGCAGCTTAAAATGGGGAAATACAGGGACGCCCTGGCATCCATCCAGAAATTACAAAATTCTGCCACCTATCGTGTGACGGAAAAATTAATGAGCGGAGATCCCGTGGTTGCCTATAACAAAGGGGTAATCTATACCTTGATGGAGGACAAAAAGAAGGCGGGCGCTGAATATCGAAAGGCCATGGAAACGAGAGATCCGATGTTAAAGGCGCAAGCCATTTATAACAACGCAAATATCATTGCAACCGACTTGGATTTTTCTACCGCTGCCCTCCAATACGCTGAGGTGCTGAAGATTGACGCCAATGATTTTCAGGCAAAGAAAAACCTCGAAAGAATGAGACTGGGAGAGCAGCAATTTAATACCATGTTTAGCCCCGAACAACAAGAACGCGAAGACAGAATCGAGGCATTAAAACTGCTCCCCTGGGGTACAAAGTATAAATACAGCGGGGAACAAAAAATCAGGTGGTAAATAATATTTGCGATTTTGGATTTACAATATGTTGTTTTTTAATTACGGAAAATATCAGATTATTGTCTACGTCATCTCAGGACTCGTCTTTTTCTTATATGTATATCTTTACCAGAGAAAAACGGCATGGCTGAGGGCGTTTGGCCAGAAGGCATTGATAAACAGATTCAGTAAGATTCCTAAAATACACCGGAATCTGCTGAAAGGCGCGGGTATCAGCGCCGCCTGTTGTATGTTAGGTCTTACGGTTTTGCAGCCGAAGTGGCAAACAACCCGGGATCAGTATGAAAAAGAGGGGTTGGAAATTATCTTTGTCCTCGATGTCTCGATCAGCATGCTTGCAGAAGATATAAAACCAAACCGGTTGCAACGCGCGAAGATGGAAATTGCCAATCTCGTCCAGGGATTGGACGGCGACCGTGTCGGGCTGGTGGTGTTTGCAGCACGGGCGTTTTCATTGTTGCCATATCCTACGAACGATTACGAAAGGGTGTTTCTGCGTATCCTGAACATGATCAATGAAAATTATGTCCGCTTTGTGCCTTACGGCACAAATATTGGCAATGCGTTGATCCTTGCAATGGATTCCTTTAGTAAAGAATACGCAAAGAAGGTCATCATCCTCCTTACCGATGGTGAGGAACAGATCATTACCCGGAGTCAGGCGGCAGAGGCCGTGAAACTCCTGATGGAAAGGAAGGATATTGCCATTTATGTGGTAGGTATTGGAAATCCCCAAGTACTATCCACCATTCCGAAGAGAAACAAGGAAGGCGTGGTAACAGGTTATGAACTTACTGATGATGGGGAAATTATCTATACCAAACCAAACCCAAAATTTCTGAAAGAGATTTCAGATATGGTGGGGGGTGCATACCAGCATGATGCAACCGGGGATGAACTCAAACACATCTTTGAACAGGTTGTTGAAAAAAACAAGCATATTATAGGCATTAAGAAGAAAAGTACAATCATTGATGTTTCTCCCTATTTTCTCGGCATGGCGCTGGTTTTGTTATTCCTGTATTTTATTCTGTAACAGGGAAATAAGTATAACGTAACCATAACCAATGCGCATACCAGTTATCCATCTCGACGGCCCTGTATTATCTGGAATTAAGAAAGATATTTTAGGAGAGAGCATGATTTTGCGTCTCTTCAAGCCATTTTTCTTATGCGGTCTTCCTGTATTTCTGCGCCAAGAGAGGGACTTCACCGCGGACAACGTCGGGTGTGACCAAAAACGATGACTCTCCTTTTTGTGCCGGTAAGTGGTACATGGCGTCAAGCATAAAGCCCTCAAATATAGCCCGTAAAGCCCTTGCGCCCGTTTTCTTCTCAAATGCCCTCTTGCTTATCTCCATCAGCGCCTCATGGGAAAACTCCAGTTTGGTGTTTTCCATTTCAAAGAATTTCTTATACTGTTTGACCAGCGCATTCTTTGGTTCGGTCATGACTTTGACCATATCTTCCTGTGTCAGAGGCATCAAAGGGGCAAGAATGGGCAATCGGCCTACAAATTCTACGATCATGCCGAAATCAATAATATCTTCGACCTCGATTTTACCCAGAATAGCACTGAGGGTTTCCTCTTGTTTTCTGTTATCGGCCCCTTTGACGTCAAAACCAATGTTGGTTTTTCCAAGCCTTCTCCTGATGATCTCGTCTATCCCGGTAAATGTCCCACCGCAGATAAAGAGGACGTTCGTGGTGTCCATTTGAATATATTGCTGTTCGGGATGCTTTCTTCCGCCCTGGGGAGGTATATTCGATATAGTGCCCTCGAGCATTTTGAGTAATGCCTGTTGAACGCCTTCTCCCGATACATCCCTCGTGATGGATGGATTCGTACTCTTTCGGGCGATCTTGTCAATTTCGTCAATATAAATAATACCCTGCTGTGCCCTCTGGACATTGAAATCCGCATTCCTCAATAAGGCCAGGAGTACATTTTCCACGTCCTCGCCTACGTATCCGGCCTCAGTAAGCGTTGTAGCGTCTGCAATGGCAAAGGGGACGTCAAGTATCCTGGCAAGGGTGCGGGCAAGGAGTGTCTTCCCTGAACCGGTAGGACCGATGAGCAGGATATTACTTTTCTCTATTTCGACGTCGCCCTTAACCGTGTTTGAGAGCAAACGCTTATAGTGGTTGTATACTGCAACGGAAAGCGTCTTCTTTGCCTTTTCCTGGCCAATAATATACTCATTTAATTTTTCTGTAATCTGTACCGGCGTGGGTATCTTTGACAGTGGCTTGGTTACGACCGGTTGCGGCTGCTCTTTTTTGAGAAGCATGTGGCAAGCCTCTACACATTCATTGCAAATAAAAATATCTTCGGCGCCCTGAATTAAACGGCCTACCGCCTTGTGGCCACGTCCACAAAATGAACAGATTGCTTTATCAGCGCTGGCCTTTTTAGCCATATATTTTCTACCTCGTAAAACTTATTGTTGAATGATTGGAATGCATTTTGACAGGTTAAAAAGATAATAACAAACCGTCTTATAATATGCAAATATTTTAAAATTTCACCTTCGGCGCTTCCTTTTCTGCTTCTGCCACTTCAAAGTACTTTCCTTCGGTCACGCCAACACGTGAGGCAAAGAATCGTCCATAGAAGCTTTTGATATAGGCGTTCAATTCTCTCACAGCGTCATTATATCGTTTACGTTCCACGGAAATACGGTTTTCCGTGCCTTCCAGGGTATCCTGTAACTTGAGGAACGATTCATTCGCCTTCAATTCAGGATACGTCTCACGGAACATGAGCAATCGTGACAGAAAACCCTCAATTTGCGTAGCTGCCTTTGCCTTATCTTCAACGGTTGTAGCGGTAAAGTAACCTTTTCTGGCCTCAGCTAATTTTTCAAAAACTTCCTTCTCGTGAGTTGCATAACCTTTTACGGTTTCTACAAGATTGGGAATAAGATCGTATCGCCTTTTGAGTTGTATGTCGACCTGAGACCATCCATTTTTCACGTTTTCGTTTAATGCAACCACCTTGTTGTATCCCTTGACATACCAGGAACCAAAGATAATGCCGAAAAATACAAGAAGGGCAATAATGATTACTATCTTTTTCATAATTACGCCACCCGAATTTATTTAACAAGAGTAACTCAAACCTTCAGGCTTGAGCTTGAATCTGCCATCTGAAGTAAAAACTGCCAAACATTAAGCGAATGGTAAGGTATGTCATTGCCGGGGCAACAGTCCGAAGCAATCGCACCTTGATAAAATGCCTTTTCCTTCCGGGAAACATGTTAATTATCAGGGAAGGATTGCTTCACCTTACTCGTAATAACAACGTTTTTTTTGCACTGACAGGACAATTGACTTTACCTGGCTAAATAGATACGAATTTCCTCCGGCATGGGAACTTTGTATTCACTATCTTACAACTCCACAACGCTCCAACTCTTTAACTCCTTCATCATTGCCTTACCATCTCCCCGAAGCGCCTCCACCTCCGAAAGAACCGCCGCCCCCGCCGCCAAAGCTGCCAAAACCTCCGAATCCGCCGGATCCACCCGAACCAAATCCTCTCGGTCCACCGAAGATAATGGGTGGGCCACCCCACCAGTATCCCGAAGAGCGCCTTCTGTTGAATAAAGAGTGAATGATTACGGGTAATATAACCAGCAGGAGAAGGAGTGAAAGGAATGGATTCGTTTTTCTGGACGCCTTTTTATTCAATTCATATATACTGGGCATACCGGTTATCTTTACGCCATTTGCCTCTGCAATTTTGTAAACCATAACGGAGACGCCGTTGAAAATGCCCTCGCCAAACTTGCCCTTCTGGAAATAAGGAACAAAGTATGTCCTCCCGATTGTTCCGCAAAAACTATCGGGCACTATTCCTTCAAGACCATACCCCACCTCAATCCTGTATGCATGATCATCCTTTGCAACAACGATGAGAGCGCCGTTGTCCTTCCCTTTTTGACCGAGCTTCCACTTTGTTGCCAGTTCTATTGCATAGGTCTCTATGGGAATATCGCCTGTCGTATTAATCGTAAGGACGATCATTTGTGCGCCTGTCTTCTGTTCCAGTTCCTGAAGGTATCCATTAAGCTTCTGTTTGGCAGTATCGCTCATAATGTTGGCCTTGTCTTCGACATATTTTTGGGGAACAGGCAGTTCCTGCGCTAATGTGATTGTGCAAAGACACAGGAAAAACAAGAGAAATCCAAAGGAACAGAAGGTGTGTGTGTGTTTATGTATGGCCAATTTCATATTCATCGACTTTTTTCGTAATAGCTTCCAACACGCGGTACAGATCCTGAAATATCTCATTGAGTGTCTCGCGGGGCGGATAGACATTTTTTGTTCTTAATTCAAGTAGTTTTGCAAATATATTCAGGTCTACATTGCAACATTCCTGCATTGCGTAAATGACGTCCCGTCTTTCGCGCGGGATTTTCTGGTCATATAAGAAAAGGATTCCACGATATATGGGAAAATATCCGGAAATGGAATTGATCAGGAGATTTGTCAGGAGAGTCCTGTTGCCCATCGACTTTATGTAACCCTGGCAGAGATGCTGTATCTTTCCCTTAAGTTCCCGCTCGCATTGAATTCTTACATCTGCCTTTTCAATCTTGATATCCTTAAGGACATTTTCCCCGTAGACCAGTTGGTGTATCTGTTTCATTTCTAAGAATTCCAGGGGAAATACTTCTAAGGAACGATTGATGTAATTGCAGGTCATAATAAACGGGGCGCGCAATTTTCTTTTTCCATAGCGTTTACCCAGAGTTGCAAGAAAATCTATGAACGGAATTTGAACGTCTTTAACAACAATAAGGGTATTAATGTCAGAATGTACTGTATGAAAGTCCCCGGTTACTGCGCTGCCAATAATATACAGGGAAATGATGTCGTCTTTATGCTGCGAAAGAATGTCTAAAAAGAAGGGTTCTGCAATTTTTTGTATGTGCGGAGATATGTTGGTAAATTTAAGATTTTCCATTAACTTAATCCCTTTGTTCTTCCGGTTTTTTCTTAAAGCCGCGCTTTTTTCTCCATTCAAAAGCTCCCGGAGATAACAATCAAATGCCATGCCATATGCAGAAGATGGAAAACGCATTAAATATTCAAAATGATAAGTGACACTCAGATAAATGTCAAGGTGTAAAATGTTTGGTTATAGTACGCACAAAACAGCGATGAAATTTGAATTTGACATTTAACCTTTTTTCAATATAATTAACCCAATTATTTTGAAACCATGAGGCCTAACGATTATTATTTATAAGAAAAAATTGCCGCAATGTATATTGTGGCAATTTTGTTTTAAGGAGAAGGTAATTGGACTGGGATAAATCTGCGGCATTGCTGCTGGAAAAGGTGCCTCCTTTTATCCAGAAGAGTGTCAAGGAAAAGGTCGAGACGCTTGCCCGTAAATTTGGCAAGAACGTGGTGACGGAAGAGGAAGTGCTTGCTGCAAGGGAAGACTTTATGGGCAGACCCCCGGCAAAAGAAGCCCAGGCAAAAGCAAACCCGTCTCGTGACAATGAAAAACTTTCCATACTCAGAAAGTACCCCAAGTATTTTGACAAAGACGGAAACCCGGCACTCTATCAGGTAAAAACCTGTCGCGGCGCGGAGGTCAACTGCCCATTCCTCATTACCGATTCGAAGATACTGGGGGATAAACTGCAAAAGAGATTAGAGGCATTACATTTTACCGAAAGATTGATTAACAAGGTCGAAGGACAAATACTTCCGCACCATACCATGAAACTGGCCGTGTCGGGATGTCCGAATAGCTGCTCTATGCCACAGATTAAAGATTTTGGTGTTCATGCGGTAGAACCTGTTTACGTTGATGCTGAGTCCGGATGCATCGAATGCATGAAATGCGTGGAAACATGCCGGGAAGATGCGATTACCGTAAAGGACTCTCAGGTGACCATTGATAGGGAGAAATGTGTCCATTGCGGTCTCTGCGCAAGGGTGTGTCCGACAGGCTCTATAAAGGCACAAGAAAAAAAGTACCGTGTTATGATTGGCGGAAAGGTCGGAAGACATCCCAAATTTGCCGAAGATATACTCCCGCAGGCAGACGAATCCACGACATTGAAGGCACTGGAAGTTTGTACAGACATCATCCTTTCGAGCAAAACAGAACACCGCTTCCGTACACTTATAGAACACCATGGAATTGAGGAAATTAAGAGAAGAATATGATACTCAGCGATACCGATAGAAAGATACTTCACCGCTTACAATCAAACTTGCCCCTTGTATCAAGACCATTTCTGGAATTGAGTAAAGAATTGAATATAGAAGAAGATACGATTATTGAACGTATCAAGTTTATGATTGAAAATGGCTATGTCCGGCGGCTTGCGCCGATTATTAATACACAGGCTATGGGAAGGGAAGCAACGCTGGCTGCCATGAAGGTTCCGGAAGAACGCATAGATGAGGTAAGCGCTATTATCAATGAATATAGCGGCGTTTCTCACAACTACCTTCGTAAAGGCAAAAACAAAGATATTCCTTACAATATATGGTTCACCATGTCTGCAAAGGATGACGAAGAACTCCACAGGAATTTAAAAGAAATTGAGGACAGGACAGGGTTAACGGTGCGTAGTTTACCCACAACAAAGAAATTCAAGATTGGCGTTCGGTTTAAAATTTATTAATTTTTATTTGAAGAACTTATGATAGACAAAAAAGAAGACATAGACGTTAAGCTTATCAAGCATATCCAGGAAGGACTGCCTATTACAAAAACCCCATACAAAGATATTGGTCAGGCGTTAGGCATGTCAGAGGAAGAAGTAATACAGAGACTTAAAAAACTCCTGGAGTCTGGAAAAATCAGAAGGCTGGCAGCTTCTATTGCACATAGAAAGATAGGTATTAATGCCAATGCCATGTGTGTATGGAAGGTACCAAAGGAACGGGTTGACGAGGTATGCAAAATTATGGCCAGTTTTGAAGAAGTGACCCACTGCTATGAACGCCCCATCTATCCCGATTGGGAATATAACGTATTCACCATGATACATGGTTATACGGACCCCGAATGCGAGGCCGTAATCCAGGCTATTAAGCAAAAGACCGGTCTCGACGACTATGTCGTCCTCTATAGCGAGAAGGAATTTAAGAAGGTTGGGGTAAGGATATAGAAAAGTATGGTGGATTAAACGGATGTGAATCCACCAAAGATATTCGAATCAGCTAACTCTTTAGTTGTATTATCATTCCGCATTCCTTACCTCTTTTCCCATACTCTTATTGGAAATATATTACTGCCGGCTTCTCTCGGCGAACGGCTGATGCAACCCCTCATTTATGCCAAATTTCCTGTAATTCCTCAATCCCGAATCTTCTTCATGTACCGTTTTATAGTTTTTTTTAAATATTTTTTTATTATAATATTAATTGTTAAATTCATATTTAAAAACCAGACGGAGTTTTAACCTATGTTAAAAAAGAAATTCGTAAAAGACAAATGCGTAACGTGTAAACAGTGTATGATGGAGTGTGCAGTAAGGCATTCTTCATCCATGAATATATACGAATCCTTTTCGGAAAATCCCAAACCTCGCTATAGGCTACAGGTATCCATAAGAAAAGACAAGCCACACATGACGGTATGCCAGAATTGCGCCAAACCCAAGTGTCTGGAGTCATGTGAATATGGGGCTATTACGAAATATGAGGATGGTAATGTTGTCATTGATACGAAGAAGTGCGTCGGGTGCTGGGCATGTGTCACGGCATGTCCTTTCGGCGCTATTACCAAAGATACCGAAATGAATTTTGCCTTCAACTGTGATGATTGCAAGGGGTTTGAAACCATGGCCTGTGTGGAGGCATGCAAGACCGGGGCGCTGGTATATACGGAGAAACATGCCAAATACCAACCTGTGTAAATGATAATATCAGAAAAGGTTATTTTTAAATAAACCGTAAAATGGGCGAACGACAGTTCGCCCATTCAGTTTAATAACACGAAATTACAAACCAGATGTTAAGGAATTTCAATATTGTAGAGACGCAAAATTTTGCGTCTCTACATGTGCATTTTTTAAGTTCGGAATGCCGACTATAAAGGATTGGTACTATATGCGGGTAGATACCTGAAAGAAAAATACCCTTTCAATTCATCAAAAAAATACTAGTGGACATTGATTTGCCAGGGGGGTAATATTATCGAATTAAATAAGGTCTAAAACACGAGAGGAAGAAGGGGAGAGGATTCCACATTCTGAAATTATGAAGAAGTTGTTCGTTAAAAAGACGCTGCGCGACCTGGCCGAAGAATCAAACCATCATCATTTTAAACGGGTATTAGGTCCCGTTTCATTAACAGCCCTGGGGATTGGCGCCGTTATTGGCGCTGGCATATTTGTTTTAACCGGTTTGGCAGCGAAGGAATTTGCCGGCCCTGGTTTGATCCTCTCCTTTGTCCTTTCCGGTCTTGCCTGTATTTTTGTAGCCCTCTGTTACGCTGAATTCGCATCAATGGTTCCGATGGCTGGCAGCGCTTATACGTATGCCTATGCAGGACTAGGCGAGATATTTGCCTGGATCATCGGATGGGACCTCATCCTTGAATATTCCCTTGCATCAAGTCTCGTGGCTGTTGGATGGTCGCATTATTTTATTAATTTACTGGGGATATTTGGGATACATATTCCGCCCTGGCTTACCAGTGATTACTGGACATTATCGCATCAATCCCCTGAGTTGTTTGCCCGGATAGTACCCCACCTCTACGGAGCACCCATTGTTTTTAATCTGCCCGCAGCGCTTGTCATTGTTGCCATTACCGCATTGTTGGTTATTGGTATAAAAGAGAGCGCCCATTTCAATAATATTATTGTCGGGATAAAACTTGTGGTAATACTTCTGGTGATCATCGCGGGGTGGTTTTACGTCAAGAAAGAAAACTGGGGAAATAGCTGGCAGACCTTTGCGCCATTTGGAGCGGCAGGCATTGGCACCGGCGCTGCTTATGTTTTTTTTGCTTATATCGGTTTTGATGCGGTTTCTACGACTGCACAGGAGGCAAGAAAACCACAACGTGACGTGCCCATAGGTATTATTGTATCACTGGTTTTGTGTACCATCTTATACATCGCTGTTACGGCAGTCCTCACGGGTATGGTCTATTACAAGAATATCAATATCGACGCCCCGCTGGCCGACGCTTTTAGCAGATATGGATTGGTAAAGATATCGTTTTTTATTTCTGTTGGGGCTGTCGCAGGGCTTACCAGTGTATTACTGGTCTTGCTTATGAGTCAGGCGCGGATATTCTGGGCCATGGCAAGGGATGGCCTTCTTTCTGAAAGGGTCTTTGCGGCAGTTCATCCGCGGTTTGGAACACCTTATATATCCACCATAATTGTTGGCGCATGCGTTGCCATAACCGCCAGTTGTTTTCCTATAGAAGAAATTGCAAAATTAGTTAACATCGGAACTCTGCTCGCCTTTTGCCTTGTTGCCGCTGCGGTTATTATCCTGCGCATTAAGGACCCCCATCATCCCCGCGCGTTTAAATGTCCCTTCGTTCCCGTAATTCCAATTCTGGGTATTGTTTCATGCGGTTATATGATGATCCGTCTGGAATTTTCCACCTGGCTCAGACTCATTGTCTGGTTAGCGGTTGGATCAATTATATATTTTTCTTATAGTAGACGACACAGCAAACTCGCGAAGAAACATGCCCTAATTGAGAAACAGAATGAGTAGTGTAAATACAAGAAATTTTGATTGGTTTATGTTTCCTGTCGTGTGCATCATTCTGACCGTGGGGATATTCTTTGTCTGGAGCGCATCGTCTGAAAAGTTTTTGTTTAAACAACTTGTCTGGATTGCGATAGGGTTTACCCTCTTTTTTACCCTCCTCTATTTTGATTACCTTTCCTTTGCCCACTTTGCTTATATCATTTATGCATGTGTGCTTTTTCTCTTAATCCTTCTCCTGGGTCTTGGAGCTGCAGTGAAAGGTTCTCAGCGATGGTTCTCTATCGGTTCTTTTTCATTTCAACCATCTGAGTTTATGAAGATTACCCTGGTGCTTACCCTTGCGCGGTATCTCATGTACAAAAAATACAATCCCGGTCTTTTTGACATCGGGTTTGCTCTTCTCTTAACATTAATACCCATGTTACTTATTATGAAGCAACCAGACTTGGGTACTGCGCTCGTCCTGGTTCCTGTCTTTTTTGCTATCATATACACCGCAGGCATTCGACTTAGCCATTTGCTGTTGCTTATTGGCGCTGGAATGGGTATTTCGCCATTACTCTGGATGTTTGCATTAAAACCGTATCAAAAAATGCGGATTATTGGCTTTCTCTGGCCTGACAAGACAACTGATTGGGGCGCGGGATATCACCGGCTACAGTCCCTTATTGCTGTTGGCTCCGGAGGATTATTTGGTGCGGGATGGGGGAATGGTACGCAGAATAAGATGAATTTTCTGCCGGAACGTCACACGGATTTTATCTTTGCCGTTATTGCCGAAGAGTGGGGATTTCTGCGGGCATGTTTTCTCCTGATTATCTACATTACCTTTATTGCCTGCGGCATTGGCATAGCGCGAAATACACGGGAACCATACGGACGGCTTGTTGTCACCGGGCTTGTCACGATGTTTACAACGCAAATAATGGTTAATATTGGTATGACCCTGGGGGTTGCTCCTATCGTAGGGATCACGCTTCCTTTTATCAGTTACGGTGGTTCTTCCATGCTCACATCCTTTATCGCCCTTTCCATTATCTTCAATATTAAAATGCATTCGAAGATCGATCTTGCATCGAGAAGTCTTTATGATGCACGGCATTGATGCTCTGACTATTTATACAGGGTGGCATGGACAAACGGAGTTTGTCCGTGATGAACTTGCACATTGTTACCGTCATTTGAACACCGGCAATGCAATAAAGATTGCAGTGAAACAATACTTGCTTAACGCTTAATTTCTTATTATTATCAAACAACTATTTGTTTTGATATAAAATATTAATTTCCTCTAATTTATGGTATATGAAAACACTAAAACAATTTGTAACAGAAAATATATTGCCACTTGTAGAAACACCAGGACAGTACATCGGCGGGGAGTGGAATTCCATCGTTAAAAATCACGAGAATGTTGATATTAAAATAGCATTGTCATTTCCTGATACCTATAGCATTGGCATGTCGCATCTGGGAATGCAGATTCTTTATGGGCTTCTCAACGAGAGAAACGATACCGCCTGTGAAAGGGTGTTTGCCCCGCTGGATGATATGGAATCACTTATGAGGAAGCACCAGACGCCCCTCTTTTCCCTGGAAACCTACACGCCAATAAAGGAATTTGATATTGTGGGCTTTTCGATCCAATATGAGTTGTCATATACCAACGTCCTGAATATGATTGATCTTGCAGGGATTCCTGTCCTGGCATCTGAACGGAATGAAGCAGATCCCCTTATCATTGCAGGAGGGCCGGCAGCTATCTCTCCTGAGCCTTTGTCGGATTTTATTGATATTTTTCTTGTCGGAGACGGTGAAGAAAGTGTGCCTCAGTTTGTTGAACTATATAAAGAAGCGAAACGAAAAAAACTACCACGCAAAGAAAAAATCGTGAGTATTGTTCAGGCTATGAAAAACGCGTATGCCCCTTCATTATACGAGGTTTCGTATCATAACGACAATACGATAAAAGAAATACGTCCCACAATATCCGGTTTACCATTACTCATACGATCTGCCTCGGTAAGGGATTTAAACAAAACCTATTATCCGACCAGACCCATTGTCCCGTATGTAAAAACCATTCATGACCGTATTACTATTGAGGTCATGCGCGGCTGCACGCAGGGATGTCGTTTTTGTCAGGCAGGTATGAGCAAGCGGCCCACCCGTCCCCGTACGGTAGAAAATATCATTAAACTGGCAGAACAAAGCTATGCAAGCACGGGGCATAACGAAATATCGCTTGCGTCTCTTTCGATTAGCGACTATCCATTTTTAAAGCCATTGATGGAACAGATGAACGCCATTTTCGGCCCACGACAGGTAAACATATCGTTTCCATCCTTGCGCGTAAATGAGCAGCTAGTCCTTTTGCCATCCATGCTGAATACGGTTCGTAAGTCCGGGCTTACCCTTGCGCCAGAAGCCGCAACCCAGACGCTCAGGAGAATTATCAATAAAAATATTACCGATGAAGACCTCTATAAAGGTATTGAGGAGGCGTTCAAACAGGGCTGGAATCTGGTAAAGTTGTATTTTATGGTAGGGTTGCCTACGGAAACGGACGATGATATTGATGCCATTGTACGACTCGCCTGCAATGTTTCTGACTTGAAGAAGAATACCGGCAGACATTTTGGGGAGGTTAACATCAGCATTGCGCCCTTCGTGCCAAAGGCGCATACCCCTTTTCAGTGGCATCCCATGGTGACCCTGGAGAGGATTAAGGAGATCAGAAGGAGATTATATGACATGAATCGGCGACGATGCATTCATATTAAATTCCACAACGTGGAGCGCAGTATTCTGGAAGGCATATTTGCGCGGGGAGATCGAAGGCTGGGAAGGGTCATTTATACGGCATGGCAGGATGGATGTAAATTTGATGCATGGGAAGAACATTTTAATTTTCAGAAGTGGCTTAACGCCTTTCAGAAGGTAGGAATAGATTGGACTTTTTATGCACATCGTCAGAGAAGTGATAATGAGATATTTCCCTGGGAGCATATTAGCTGCGGTGTTGTAAAATCGTTTCTTATGGAGGAGAGAGACAAATCTTCAAGCATGGACGTCACTACTGATTGTCGTATTGATAAATGCCCGGAATGCGGAAGTTGCATCCGTTCTAAGAATTTTTGCGCCGCATAAGAATAAAAATATGGTAGGAGCCGTCTCCGGACGGCGATGGAAAATGCCCACTGGTGAGCATGAACCGGTTGTCAACAGGAGTTAACCCCTACCTTATAATGTTTTTAATATTTTCTTCTCAAAGAAATAAAGTTATTATGGTCCACGTTTGTGTGAGCCTTGGTTCAAATATAGGTGACAGGACCGGGAATTTATTAACTGCGTACAACCACATCATGGTAATCAAGGGGATACAACCCTTAAAGTTTTCTCGGTTTTATGAAACTGCGCCCATCGGCGGACCGCCACAGCCCATGTACCTCAATGCAGCCCTGAGTGTACAAACTACGTTATTGCCCCATCAGTTGCTGGAACAATTCCAACGCATTGAAACACTCATGGGAAGAGTGCGTACCGTTAAATGGGGTCCGCGACCTATTGACATTGATATCATCCTTTACGGCGATGAAATAGTAAACGATGAGCGATTGAAAATACCCCACCCCTTAATGCATAGCAGAATATTTGTCCTTGAACCAATGGCGGAGATTGAGCCGGACATCATTCATCCCGTATTTCAAAAAACTATTCTTCAACTATACAAAGAACTACGCACAAAAATGAAAGAAGTATAGATTAAATATTTTCACTGTGGGAACAAGACGTTGTGTTGTCCTTCCTTATAATGGATAAGAATTTCAATGTTGCAGAGACGCAAAATCTTGCGTCTCTCTATGTACATTTTTTAAGTCGCCGTAAAACCTAATTTGAAAACATTGACACGATAGCTTTTTTACAGTCCATGAGATTGGAAAGTGTCAGTCCGAAGATGCGTTGCCCGAAATTAGGTATCCATGCCCTTATGGATAATCGGCAGTGCCTTTTTCCACCTTCCGCCTGATGTGATGGATAAACTGCCACATCATAACCGGATGCCTCCCTGCAAATGTCCTCATGCTCTTTTTGCCAGGTTTGCTCATCAACTGTCAGATCCAACCCAAACCTGATAAAATGTTCACCCAGTGGCGCTTCGCAATATAACCGCTCATCTTCCGGATTATCCCTGAATTTCAAGAGGAATACCCCATTCCAGTTTCCGTCAAAGGGGAAGTCTTCTGACTCGAGTTTAAAGTCATGCCTGGCGCATGCAAAGTCCACTATTTGGTTCCTGATCACCTCTAAATCCGTTCTATCCGGTTTCCTTTTCTCTTTCATAATTCGTTATGCTCCAAAAAACTATAATATATTTTTTCAAACAAAGATAGAATACGTTACAAGTATTATATCATTTCTATTATTTTATGAAAAATTTTTCTTTATGCTTCCTTTTCTCTGCCGCTATTTTTGCTTTTCTTGCAACCCGTTCCTCTTTGATTCGTTTTAACAGTTCTGCTGCAGGTTCGTTATTCGGGTATTGCGGTATAAGTTCGCAGGGGAAGGTCTTGTCAAGGATGGACCGGGTAACAAACTCCTTTGCTTTCTTATAGCGCTCTTCAATCTCGCCTGCCTTTTTAAACAGGGCATCCGCATGGAGGACTATTTCGTGTTGTTCTTTAACGGATGTTCCCCAAGGCCGGGCGACAAAGGAAGTGATTCACGATGGTATAAGGATTTGGCATTGGTAGAGCAGACATTCCGGAGGAGCAAAACGGTGCAGTTGGAAATGAAGCCGTACACGTGCGGAAGGAGAGCCGAACACGGGGACACGCCTTTGTTGTGATGATGGCGTATTGGATTGTTAAGGAATTGAGTGTTCGTTGGCAGTCATTCAACATGACCGTCGAAAACGGAATCAATGAATTGTCGAGTTTGTGTATGGAAGAAATCCAGATTCATGGAGTAGCGCGGTATAACCAAATACCACAACCACGAGAGTCTGTCCAGCAGTTGTTAGATGCCGCATGGACAAAGATACCTACTACCATCTCCAGCAAAGGAGTAATTGTAACCATTAAAAAGAAACTGCAAAATCGTCGTGTAATAAGCTAATTAAAAAGGGTTAT
The DNA here is from genome assembly GCA_023261465.1 of Planctomycetota bacterium. GTDB lineage: Bacteria > Planctomycetota > Brocadiia > Brocadiales > Brocadiaceae > JAHFOW01. The sequence goes on along the minus strand of JAHFOW010000030.1, from coordinate 1,010 downwards.
CTATCAGTTGCTCATTTGTTTAGGGGGAAACATCCGTTTCAGGTGCCTTGTCTGTGTTTCAATCCTCATCCAGCCCGAAGGCTGGATGCTACCAAAATAACCATCATAGGCCGTGTGGTCTGGGCGGGTTTCAATCCTCATCCAGCCCGAAGGCTGGATGCTACGAAAGATTGTTTGTTTAGACGTAACACATTATTGGGTTTCAATCCTCATCCAGCCCGAAGGCTGGATGCTACACAACGTCCACAACGACAACAGAGACGTCTACGTGTTTCAATCCTCATCCAGCCCGAAGGCTGGATGCTACCCCTGGAAACAATCATAAAAGAAACATAGATATGAAGTTTCAATCCTCATCCAGCCCGAAGGCTGGATGCTACGGACAAAATACTTGAACTTTCAACTTAAAGGAAATGTTTCAATCCTCATCCAGCCCGAAGGCTGGATGCTACAAGCAATATTATCCGAGAAATCCAATTAAAGGAGTTTCAATCCTCATCCAGCCCGAAGGCTGGATGCTACGTCTTGACCAACATCTTTTCTGCTAATATATTCATGTTTCAATCCTCATCCAGCCCGAAGGCTGGATGCTACGGCCTTGGAAGTCGTATAGGTGCCATTTTGTGTTGGTTTCAATCCTCATCCAGCCCGAAGGCTGGATGCTACAATGGCACAATACTATTTCCAGGGGTATGATTTTGTTTCAATCCTCATCCAGCCCGAAGGCTGGATGCTACGAATGTGATAGACCATTTTTGTGTGTATGATCCAGTTTCAATCCTCATCCAGCCCGAAGGCTGGATGCTACGTCATCTTTCGGATCGTTCATCATCTCCTGGTTGTTTCAATCCTCATCCAGCCCGAAGGCTGGATGCTACATTCACCGCAAAGACGCCGAGTAGGCAAGGGGGAGTTTCACCCCCAAGCCTCTCACAGAACCGTACGTGACAGTCGCCTGTCATACGGCTCGTGTTATTCTTGATACGCTTCAACAGTATCCCATCTTCCAG
>JAHFOW010000029.1 GCA_023261465.1 Planctomycetota bacterium | reverse complement strand
TCAAGGTAACATATATTATACAAACCCGCTTACATTCGATCCTACAGCACAAGGCAATATACATGTAGGGCCAATTAAAGTCGATCCATTTTTTTCTACAAGTGAGTCTTACGATAATAACATTTTTGACGCTGCTCGAAATAAAGAATCGGATTTTATCACCACGTTGTCTCCAGGAATAAATCTTTCATCTCCCATTAAATCCATAAAGAGCGAAGCAAATTTCAATTATCTCGCAAATTTTCTAGAGTATGCAGACCATTCAGATGAAAGTCATATTGATCAATATCTCGGCGGATCATTTAAAACTATGTTTCCGTTTGGTCTGGGTTTAATTATTCAAGACCGATTTGAGGACACAGAACGGCCACCCTATTACGACCTTATTTATGGTGAATTGGTACAAAGAATTAGAAGGCATTCCAATGACTTTTCGGCAACAGTTGCACTCCCAGAGTATTTCGGAAGACTAGAACCGGAGATCTATTATTCAAACTATGATATTCAATACGAAGATACTACTAGTACAAATGCCCAAGGTACCACAACCACATTTGTAGGTAAAAATTCCAGTTATAATACGCAACTAATTGGCACACGATTAACATATAAACTTTTTACAAAGTTAAATACTTTGGCTGAGTTTAATGTTGGAAAGACAAGCTATGATACCAATGTAATCGGAGATTCAGAATTCTTTGAATCTCTGTTTGGTATACAATTTAAAGAAACCGCAAAGACTACAGGGATATTTAAAGTAGGCTATAGAATAAGAAATTATGATAATGAAAAATTTGATCAGTTTAACGGTCTGATATTATCTTACGAATCCAGAACACTGTTAACACCATCAACCTACCTTGATATATTACTCAGAAAAAGCCAGGAAGAAGCGCTTGTTACAAATACCATAGCCAACAGAAACTTTTATGAATTAAATTCAATTTATCTTACTATTAGCAGGCAAATAACAGGTAAAATTAAAGGAAATTTCTCCAATTATTACCAGCTGCTTAATTACCCAGCCGTCCAATCAGGGCAGTCGGATATAAAAACATTTACTTTTGGCTTTAGACCATATATAGATTATAAAATTCAAAAATGGTTAACGGCGACTCTTAGTTTTTGGTATGATAATCGCAGCACGACATCCAATATCGCTGATCTGGGCTGGGAAAAGAGTGTAACGACATTTACTATAGGAGCAACCTTCTGACGGATAATCCACCTTCTATTTCAATATTCATACCCGTTTATAATGAAGAGGATATTATTTGCATAAACACAGAGAAATTAGTCAAATTTCTTGACACGTTACAGATTTTCTATGAAATAGTAATGTGTAGTAATGGTTCTACTGACAGGACAGTAGAACTTGGCAATTCTTTAGAACAGACCTTTCCTCATAAAATACACTTCTTTGCACTACTTGAGCGTGGTGTTGGCCGGGCGCTTAAATTTTGTATACCGCAATTCAAGTATCCATATATCTTTTCTCTTGATATGGATTTATCGGCAGATATGTCTTTTGTTACTAGCGCACTGGTCTCTTTAAATAATTATGATATTATTATTGGTTCTAAAAGGGTTGGAACCCAGTCACGTAAATTCACAAGAAAACTGGGAAGTGGTTTGTACATCTTTCTTGCACGATTATTACTCGGCATTCATTTTACCGACTATTCACTGGGCGCAAAGGTCTACAAAAAATCTATTCTCGAAAAATACCGTGGATTAATAAATGACTACGGCACTGACTACGTAATAAATATAGTGTATCATGCCTTTAAAGATGGTTGTCGTATTCTTGAACTGCCGGTTACGTGCAATGATACTCGGTCAAGTAAATTTAATTTATTTAAAGAGGGTATTTACCGTTACAAAAAAGTCTTTTCTCTTTTCTTAAAGCGAAATAAATGAAAACACGATGCTTTATTCCGATAACAAGGCAGCTTCATGTGCTTTTAGTTCTATACGTAAACGGGCAAGACGTTTTTTATACTCGTCGGAGTTAGGGCTTAAAGAAATCGCATTTTCATAATACTTTTCTGCCTCCTTTACATTTAATAGTTTCTCATAAGATTGTGCAACTATGAAATGAGCCTCATGTCTTTTTTCATCCTTCAGAAGTACCTTTTTTAAAACCTCAATAGATTTCTTATAGTCTTCGTAGGAAAAAAGCATCTTTCCATAATAAAATTGTATGTTCAAATCCTCAGGTTTCAGATTTAAAGCAATTTCAATCTCTTTAAGTCCGTCTTCCTTATTGTGTATATTCCAAAACAAGAAATTGCCAAGCCATAGATGTGCCTGGACATCGTCAGGCGCATATTCCAGGAATTCTTTTAAAAGATATACACATTCCGAAAATCTCTTTTTCTGAGAAAGATATTCGACAATAGCCCGATACAAGAGAAACCGTTCATCGTGCAATTTTATATCGTTGTAAAAATTATTTTCATTTGCTTCCCAAAGACCTTTTCCCTGCAAATATTTTGCTAAAGCATAATAAAGCGCAGTTTCTTCAGGGTCAGAAATCAGTTTTTTAAGTTCATCGTAACTATGGGTAAATGAGCTATACTTATCTAAACCTTCCGAAAAAAGGGCTTTATTTCTTCGAATAGCTTCTTTATACAAATACACAGCACGATCAAGTGTCTGTTTTAAGAGATCCCCGTTATTACAGACCTCTTCGCTTTTAGCATAAGAAAAAAGCCAGTTACCATATGCCCGAAAGGGATGATCCCATTTGTTATCAAGTATTATTGCCGACTCAAAGTGTTGCACTATTATTTTCTTTATAGCCGGATTTAAATTTTCCCCATATAACCTTTTCTTTGCAACAAAATCCAAATATTCAGCAAACAGGATATGATATTTGCTTGATAGTGGATTAAGTATTACGGCTCTATAAAAGTGGCTCAGTGCCTCTTTTTCCCAATGATCTTGACAATCAGCATAAGAATCAGATGCTTCGTTTCTAATCTCTGCAAATATTTCTTCATTCCCAGGGTTTGCAGCCTCCAGGCTAATCTGATCATAACACTGTGCTAATATAAATTGTTGATCAGCGTTTTTACTATTTTTTAATTTGTTAAATAGCTGCAATCTATATTTATACATGCTCTTATCACCCGTTAAAGATGAAATAGAATCATCATCACTATGCATGGGAGTGTTGTTCGTTTTGGAGGAAGCATTCTGTTGGTTAAAAACTTCTGTAACCCGACAATAAGTCAAATTATTTAATAAGAAAAAATCTAAAAGGTAATAAAAACAAAATAAAACAACAGCAATTAAAAGTCCTGCCAGGTAAGGTTGTATGTTGGATTTAATATGCAGGCTGTATTTCATCTTACGTAATTGATTGTAGTTAATCTCTAGGTAATATTGTTGTGTTTCATGTGTACTGCGACTATGGTAATTCCTAAAAGTACAGATAAAAGAAATGCACAAGCAGGAACATGAAAATTAAAATCCACAATACTATGAATACTCATACTTATTACCCCAATTATCCCTCCCATTGCTGTACCAATAATAAAAGGGTCATTCCGTTTCTTAAAAGATTCTTTAGCGCCAAATTTCTTTTGATATGTTTGTGTGTGGCCAATGCCATTGGTGAGACCTATGATATGATAAAAAGCAGTATCTTTAACAAAACGATATAACGCCCATAAAATTATAATAAACCCTATTGCCCCCGTTTCGAGCATTAATTCAAAAAATTCATTATGAGCATGATTTATAAAACCGCGTATTTCTAATGGTACGGTACTATAATGAGGGTAAATAAACGGAAAAACCCCTATACCGGCTCCAAAAACAGGAAAGTCTTTAGCCGCTGTTAGGGTATCTTTCCAAAATTCCAAACGTGCTGTGAGGCTTGGATTTTCCACATTCACCGTTGTAGATAACTTTTCAATAATTGGTCTTATGCCAATCCAAAGCAGCATGCCAAATACTATAATAAACAGAGGTACGAACATCCATGATAATTTTCTTAATCGTTTCCGATACTGCATTATTCCGGCAAACAAAAGAAACGAAATCATTATAGTAAAGGCAGCGCCGCCTGAACGTGCCAGAAAAAGAGATGATAGCATGATAACAATTGCAAATACGTAAAAAAGCACTTTGTGGCCAGAAGTGATTAAAGATGGTCTATGTCTTGAGGGTGATTCTTTGTCTGTATGATGTAGAAATTCAATAATAAGTAGACCAAGTATAAGTGGAATGACCATAGCCATATAACAAGCAAAGTGATCCCGATTTGAAAAGGTACCAAAGAAATTTGTTCGCTTGATATCCAGTAGCCAAAATACCCTTTCGGTTCTACTCACATATTGCAATATACCCAAAAATGATATAGCCAATGCACTGAAAATAATAGACACTATTATCTGGAAAATTTGATGTTTTGAATGAACATTATTAACAATCAGAAAAAAGACACCAATATATATCAACAACCTAAACAATTCTACTTTGCTTGCATATTTGTATAAAGTTATTGAGTGCCATCTCTTATTCTGAGGATTATCATGAGATAAATCCTGATTATCCATTAAAGAAGTAGTTGTGTTATCATTCTTTAATATTTTAGAAATGTTTTCATAATCATCATTTCCAGCAGTCTTAACAACATCTAACGTAGCAGGAGAAAAAAAATGTAATAAACCTGGCGGTAAAGGCACTAATTGAAAAAGAGTTAGTATTACGAATGCCAGTATTGGTAGGTTAAGCGGTGTCCACGTAAAGGTAAATGTTCCCTGGCGAAGTTCCTTAAAAAGCCATAGAGCAACAAGCGCCAAAACAATTAGCGCAGTAACAGCCAATGACCATGGCATTTCGATAGAAAGGGGAACGGTAGAAACCGGAATAAATGGAACAAATACAATAAGAAAAATCAGGCCATAGAATATTATTTTATTTAAAATATTTCCATGACGTGTTGACATTTCTATTCGTCTTTTGTTTTGCATTGCCTAATTTTAGTCTTGTGTTTTTCACTTATATGGGTGTGTAAATGTTAATATCAGGTTGAGGCCTTTTCTGTTTCTTTTTCACCATAACTTCCGTAACGATAATAATATTGATAATAATACTGGTAATAGTATTTATCCCTGGAAAAATCTACATCATTGATCACCGTTCCTAATATCTTATCACTGATATCAGAAAAATAACTTACCGCCTTCTTTGCGCCTTCTCTCGTTGTTTGGCTACTCTTAATGACAAAAACGATACCATCAACAACTCTTGCAAGTATTCTTGCATCGGTTACAGTCATTACCGGGGGGGAGTCGATGATAATCCAATCGTATTCTTTTTTCGCATTTTCTAAAAATTCCTCCATTGCCGGAGAACTCAGCAATTCTGAGGGGTTTGGAGGTATAGGTCCGCATGCAATGGCATGAACATTGGGAACTTTTGAAGGTATTGCAACCGTATGTAAATCACATGTTTTAACGAGTAGATTAGATAATCCTTTTGACTTGTCTATATTGAAAATCTTATGCACCGATGGTTTTCGTAAATCCGCATCAACAATTAAAACTTTCTTTCCTGTTTGTGCCATAACAATTGCCAGATTTGCCGATATCAGGGTTTTTCCTTCAGAAGGGGCTGTGCTTGTGACAAGGATTACTCGCTTAGGATTATCAGGATGACAGAACATAATGCTTGTTCTGATACCTTTTATGGCTTCAGTAATCGTGTTTTTTGGAGAAGTATGTGCGATTAATTCATTTCCAGTATATTCACTTTTATCTTCAGATGAACGCCCCAGGATACCCCAAAATCTTGATTGCACATTTTTCACTGATTTCGAGGCATATTTCGATAAGCTATCCGGAATTAGTTTGCCTTCGTTACTATTGAGATCAGTTTTTTCTTCATATGTTGGTATATGTCCCACAATTCCTAATAGCGCAGTTTTTAGATATTTTTCCACATCCTCTTGTGTTCGGACTGTGTTGTCCATATATTCCATTACGAACGCAATTCCAACACCACACGCAAGCCCTACTATTATCCCTAATAAAATGTTTAAACCTTTTTTGGGTTTGAAAGGTTTCATCGGCACCTCTGCGTAATCCAATACCCTGATATTACTTGTTTTAAGGTCCTCCGTAAGATTCGTTTCCTTCATACGGGTAAGTAATGTGTCATACATCTGCCGGTTTGTATCGACTTCTCTTTTTAATACGCCATATTGTATAGCCTTATCTCCCATGGCAAAAACTTCATGTTTCTGCTGCTCAAGAGCTTCGGTTAATACGGTTTCTCTATTTTTAGCAACTTCATATTCTGTTGCAATACTGTCACATATACGCTCAACTTCTTTGCCTATATTATCTTTGATTGTATTTAACTCATTATTTAGCTGTATAATTTTGGGATGCTTCATGCCATAACGCTGTGAATACATCGCATAATCCTTTTCCACTATTGCATAATCTGCCTTTAAGTTTTGTATCAAAACGTTTTGAACTACCGCTGGTATAGATTGTACTATCTGATCCTTACTTTGTAGATTTTTTAACTCTCCTAATTTATTATAAAGTACTTCTAATCTGAGTCTCTCAGCCTTGGAATTAGTTACAACAGCATTTAATTCCATTAATTTTTGTAAAACAACATTTTGTTTATCACCACCACTGTTTTCAACATCTCCCATAGCTTCAACGGTAATGAGATCTGATCCTTTTTTATATTTCTGCAAGGCTCTTTCAGACTCTTCAAGGGCAATCTTTACATCCTTTAATTGTCTGTTCAACCAATCAAGTGCATCTTTAGACACATTATAACGCCTTTCCCAGTCCTGCTCCATATAGGTCTTTGCCACGGTATTGACAATTTTGGTAGTCAATTGAGGATTATAACCTTCGTAACTAATATTAACAATACCACTATTTCTCATGAGAGAAACTTTTAATCGGGAAAGAAAACCATCAACAAAAGATGTTTCACTAATAGGGTCTTGTTCTTTTTCTTGCGAAGAATTTTGCTCTTTTATACGTGGATTGAATTCAGGATTATTCTTAAGATCCAGAGTATCTATTACCTTTTTAGCGCTGGAGCGGCTCTTTATAATCTCACACTGATTGGTATAAAAATCTATTGGCGTAAACTGGCTTTCAGAAACAACTTGCTGGAAACCAACATTGACTTTGCTTTGTTCGAGGACGACTCTTGCAGTTGCCTGATAAACGGGGGTAGTTTTAAAGGTTTTAATGGTTACAATTGAAACAACTACAACAAAAAAAGCAATAACCAGCCACATCCTCTTCTGGACAACCTTAAGATAATCCAGAAGATGTATTTCTTCACTTTCGTTTCCGCCGAATGGGAGCATGTTTGATTCCTTAAAAAAGCGACTCAGGCACTACAACAATATCGCCTGGTTTTAATTTGATGTCTTTACTCTTTTTGCCCTTCATAATCTTTTCTATATTCACATAGATTGTCTTCTCCTCACCGTTTTCCATCCTTACGATGCGGGCACGACCGGGTGACGCGATAGGGGTAAACCCTCCGGCGAGAGAAATTGCCTCGATAATAGTAATATCCTTTTCCAGCAATTTGACCGATCCTGGATTTTTTACCTGGCCATAGATGTATATTGAATCTGCTAATGGGTATTCCCCAACAATAACAGAAACATGCGGGTTAATGAGATACCCTTCGCTCAGGAGTTGTTCCAGCTTTTTCTGTAATTGAAAGGGGGTGAGTCCTGCTACTTTTATATCGCCAACCAGCGGGAAGGATATCATGCCTTCAACAGAAACACGCAGCGACCGCTGGTTTTGCCGGTCATAACTTAAATCCGGTTCATCATAAACAGTTATATACAAAACGTCCTTAGCGCGAATATTATAATCGGAAAGATTCCTCTCAGATGTGTCGTTGGCTTTTGTTTCTGTATCCTGGATTTGCTTATTTTGATTATTCTGGGGTGAATTATCATTTTCATCTGATGTGTAATTAGTTGTTTTATTATCACCCAGGACTGAATTTTCAGAAATGTTACAATAAGAACAAGCATAGAATGCGAATGTTGCGATGAATACAATTGGGTATGTTTTAATTTTCATGGGAATTTTTTTCAAACGTTTATTAAAATTTTTTTCTATTATACAATCATAACAAAATTTTTCAAGACCATAATTATTTCAACGACCCCCAGTAATTATAAAACAAATACAATTTACGAATCAATCTGAGTGGATTACTCATGATGATGTTTTTATTAATATAATGCCATCGAACATAAAATTCAAACAGTGCCTGACGAACAGTTTGATTCAAATAATCCGTTTCATGTTCTTTTAACCATGTGGGAAATTTTATTGCAGGAGAACATTCGCTCATTATCTCAAACAACGGCGTCCCCGGATACGTTGTTACTTTATGGAAAGATGCATAGGTCGGATTGAGTGTCTTTGCAAAGGCTATTGTTTTTAATCTGTCTTCCTCTGTTTCCGTTGGAAACCCGAACATAAAAAAACATGCCTGTTCAATTCCCGCCTTTTTTGTCGTCAAAACACCATGGGTTATCTGAGATAAACTGATTTTTTTGTTAATAATCTCCATGATACGCTCGGAACCTGTTTCCACGCCAAAATGAATGAGCTTACATCCGGCCTTTTTCATTAATTTTAAAAGTTCTAAATCAATGGTATCCGCCCTTGTTTGGCAAGTCCACCGAAGTGGAATGTTTTTACCAATCAACTTTCTGCAAAATTCCAAGACAAAATCCCGTTTTAATGTAAACTCAAGATCGATAAAATACGCACTCTGCGCCTGAAATTTTTTTACACCATATACAACCTCGTCAACAAGCTTATCAGGAGATTTCATTCTGTACGGCCGCCCATACATGGATTTCTGACAATAGATGCATGGATAGGGACAACCCCGCGAGCCTTCAAAAACTAACAATCTGTTTCCCAGTATTTCATAACTATAGTTCCGAACATCTATCAAATGAAATGCTGGTATCGGCAAATCGTTCAGTGATAACAATTCTCTTTCTCTATTGTGGATAATTTTACTATTATCGAAATAGGTTATACCAGGTATATCTTTAAAGGTCTTCCCCAGACTTAAATCCAGAACGGTTAGTTCTGGCTCGCCTCTGATAACTGCCTTTGCGTGGGTTTGGGTAATTAATTCATCAGGACACACCGTGCCATGCGTACCCATGATGTAAAGTTCTTCTTTGGGTAACAAATGTGTCAGTTCCAGGAAGGAATCCAGGTCAATATTAGGACATTGCCATCGGTCTATCGGTGAAGAAGTGATAAAACATTTGTCATAGGTCTTCGCCATCAGGGCTATTTTTTGATTATCAACAGGACATGCCCTGGCATCAATCAAACCGACTTCGATGCCTTCCTTTTCAAGTAATGCGGCGCAATTTAGCAGATCAAGGGGGGGCCATGGTCGATTAAAACGATTCCCTTTTGTGCTTACTATGCTTCCCCAACCGGGGTTAATCAGTAATACTCTCATTGAAAATATCTTAGACTTTTACGAAAGATAATCTTTACCTATTGATCATCGGTTTTAAGCTCTTGAAGCCTGTCTTTTGCATAATTTGCCCACACCGTTACGCTGTAATTGGTTATCAGATATGCGTAGGTAGAACGCGCGCAAGAAATATCCCCAAGCCTTGCCTTACATAAACCGATATGGTAATATGACTCCGGTACCCAATTGCTGTCTTTGTATCGCTCGATAAGTGATTGAAATATATCAATGGTTTTCTGATAGTCATTTTCTTTGAAAAAGCAAATGGCATAATAATAATTTGCATCGGCTGCTGCAGAAACATAAGGAAAATCTTTGAGTATCGTTGAAAAATTTCGTTTTGCTTGCGCGTATTTTTTTTGGTCAAAATATTTTAAACCATCGTTATATAATTTCTGTGGGTCTTTTTTCTGTAAAAAGACCATACATAAAAAAAGGATGAGAAAAAGAGATAATACACCGGTAAGTATTTTTGTCCTGTTTTTGCGAAGTACCCGAAAAAATCCTGTCTCGTAAAAGACGGTTTCAGCAGTATGAATCCCTTTTATAATATAACTCAATAAAGGTAAGCGATACCAGATTTTTCGAGAATAGAGCGATATTCCAATGATGATAATACCCAGTATGCTCAAACCCCTGCCAAGATAATCAGAAATTCCATAACCAAAGTATAACCGTACGTATTTCGATTGTGGATAAATGAGCATAAAACTGGGCGATACCTGGTATATTTCCCGGGCGCCTATAACCTTCCAGTTTTTATGATAAGAAATTTTAACCAGGAGCGGTTTATCTATCCAATTTGTTTCTATGAGCACCTCGTCATCTTTCACCAATTCTTTTACATAAGCGCCACGGGTGTCAATCGGGATTCTTGGAATATTTTTCAGATTGTCATCGTGAATTGTATGCCGAAAAGGCAACGAATCCGTAGCTTTTTGAGAACAAGTCTTTTTGTTGTACAACACAAGATGAACTCCGTTTACCCTGCTATCTTTAAACCACTCGAAAAATAGCTTCTTCCAGTTATTTGTTATACATAAAACGGGTTCGTAAGGAAGGGGGGTTACATAATGATTATCATTTGTTGTTAGTTCGTAAATTTCATACGGCGAAAAGCTGGCCTTAAGTTGAAACTCAGGTAATTGCCGGATTGCAGATTTTACAACATCGCTGATAACGATAAAATCTTTTACATTAAACATCTTTAAATGTTTAATGCCTTCTTTAAGGTTAAGACTTGTATAGGTGTAATCAGGAAGTGGTGCAGAAGCAACCTTGGATATCTCTGATTGTATATAAAACACAAAAGGCGATGTAATGGTAGACTGCATATACAACCCTTCCAAAGTCGAACGACCAGAGAATAAAGGAAGCGATTCAAACGCCCTTGTTGTTCCTATGGCATTGTGTTCCGGTGCGTGCTCATAAACTACCCGTGGGTCGTTTTCTGTGCCCTTCAAATATTGATTTATTTTGCCAAATTGAGGCCAAAATTCCTTAGACTCGAATCCTGTAAAATTCCAGGCAATCCACTGTGGGATATACGCTACCTCTTTACTTACCCAGAGAAATATCAAAGGGGCTACAATTATGGGTATCATCCAGGATAATTTTACGTATTGAACACCCCTGGAAAATCCCACTGCGGCAATGACCATGAGCAAAACCTGTACGAATGGTAAAAATCGTATATCCACCACGCCTATTTTATTAGCCGAAAAATAAAAGAACATGCTAACGAAAATCCCAAACCAGAGATACCAGAGTCGTAAATCTGTTGGTTCTCTTTTCGTTATCCATAAATAACCATGTGCAATACTTCCCGCAACTGAAATACCTGCAAAGGGGATCAGGATAACAGGTACAACCTCAAAAAAAGAGTCCATCTTCCATACGATATTAAAATTCGTGGTGTACGCCATATTGGCAACGAGCGGTATAGCCCAGAACGAAATAAGGAGGAATGCGATTAAGTAAACTTTCAGAAGATATTTTAATTTATATACAAAATCTTCCAGGGTAATCAGAAAAAATGCAGATGTAAGCACAGAAAAAATTAGTGTGTAGGCATGATTAAAGCCGATAAAAAATAAAAGTATTCCGTTGCCGATTATACCTCTGCGGTTTTCTATTCCACGATAGAAAAATCCTAAAAAAAGAATGCTGAGCGAAAGCCCTATACCAAAAGAAAATTCACCGGCAAGGGTGCTGGGAATATTCCCACCCCACATGGAGTTTGCCTCCATAAATAAAAATGGCAGCGCAAAAAGAGCGCCTAGTATGGGAATGGGGAATTTATAGTTCATGAGACGGAGCGTGCTGTACACGCAAAAAGGAAGTGAAAATATCCCTAGTATTGCAACTATTTTGAATGCAATCTGCATGGGAATCATATAACTTAAAAGAACGATGAACAAGAATGGACAGGGAAAATACACCTGAAACAGAGGAAAACCTGCATAATTTCCCTGAAGCCAGCCAACTATGCGTCCTTTTCTCAGCAATACGTCTTTCAGATATTGTGCAGGGTAATAATGAGACGCCATGTCCCCGCCCGTCGGAATATTTTGGGAAAGAATAAGAGAAGGATGGAAGTATGAGAGAAGAAAAGCAAAGAGAGCTATAAGTATGGCGCTATCAATAAAAATGCATTTATATCTATCAAAAATATTAATATTTTTCATTGTTTTTTATTAAGTGGCCACTACTGTTCCTCTCCGGCTTGTTTCTTATGGAAAAATTGAAAAACGATGAACACGACAAAAAGCATTGAGGAGACACCAATAATGTACCACATATACTTTTCGAAAAACTTTTTGGGCTCTTCAATAGTAATAAAACATGGCACGATGTTTGAGTAATGTCTACTTTCGTCCTCATACTCAATGATAAAAAAAGCCTGATACCGGCTGCCTGGCAATGCGGAAAAATTACGCAAACCAAAAGTGGCGCTCAGTTCTGAACGAGACTGTAGTATTATTTTTTTTGCCTTATCCAGGATGGAAAGTTCATTGGGTACAACGAACTGTATCGTTAGTTCTCTGGGTACATCATCCATGTTTTTCAAGATGAGGGGAAGTGAACCACGGCTTGAGAGGCTAATGTTACTCGTTGTGCCAAAGACTTGGGAAACAGTGTCAGCGCCAAATGCATAATACGTTCCCGTCGCCGCCGAGAACGGATATTGATTGATATCTGTATAATTTATGTTAATGAGGAGAGGATATCGTCCGTGTTTCGTTTGTACGAGGTCATACTGAAACTCATATTCAAGGCACTCTTTAACGGGAAGGATTTGTTTAACGGGGGAGGTTTGTAACCGGTGGTTTTCATTCACATGAATCTGCGCATTATACGCAGGCTCGTCTCCCTCATTTGTGACAATTACCTTAATTTTTATACTGTTATCTGTAACAGTCAGCGATGTATTCGTTGTTATAGTAATAAATCCGGCGTTTACCGGCGACGTGCTAAAAAAAAGGGGAAAAACAAACAGGAGTAAAATACAGAAAGTTTTTAAAAGGCTCATTTGAAATCTATGGCTAACATACATAACTTGGCTATTAACGCTCAGTTTAGATTTATTTGATTAAGACACAACTTTATCTGGGTAATTATAAGTTATGAATTATGAATTACAACAAAAAATCTCCTTCAACAAAATAATAAAGATTTAAGAAATCAATATTACTCCATTTACCATGAGCAAATTAATGTTTTTGAAAGTAATCCAAAAGAGAAATTGTTTGACTTGAGTTATAAAAACATTATCCTATAGTCATCTGTAAATACTTAAGAATCATTTTGGACAGTGTATCGAATGCGATTAAGCGGGAAGATAGTAGCAATTTCTGGCAACGAGGCAGAAGTATGTCTTAGAGAAGAAAAAAAAGCATGTGAAAGTTGCTCTACCTGCCCTAAAAAATTGGGTGTTTATGACGTCATAAAAGTAGCCTCAGTTAAAGGAATTTTTATGGGACAGGAAATCGTTCTCTGTGATACTATAAGTTGGTTTACAAAAAACAGGATTCTCCTTGTAGTAAGCGCCTTTATATTTGGAATTATCATAGCAGAGGCAATTGCCACAATCATACCGTTTGGCGCTTATAGACGGGCGATTGATTTTACTATCGGAGGCATATTAGCTGCGGGGGTATACTCTATTTTATGGTTCATAAAACCGAAATATCTTTTTAGAATTGAACAAATATCTGAAAAACAAACTTGATTGCATAGGAAATTCAATGTTTTTGGTAGGAGCCGACTCCTGTTGGCGACCGGAGCTTGCTCGCCGGTGGGCATATCCATCGCCGTCAGGAGACGTCGCCAGCCAGTTGCCGTAAGGACTAATTTAAAGTATAGGAATTTCAAAACGATTTCGTAGCGCGGGGGTTTATCCCCCGCCATTGGCCGACCACAAGGGATCGGCGCTACAGTAAAAAGTCGTTTTGTTTTGCCGTGCAAAACAAAACCTAATTTAATAACCGTGTGAAAGTGTTACCGCGCACATAACACAAACATACGATGTTCATTGGTAGGGGTAATCGGTGTAGTCTATAAGACAAGAAGGGTAAATGGGTAAATGACCGAATCAAGTTTAGAAGAAATGCTGGAATTGATATGGGTAATGGAAGAAGAGGGTAACAAGGTCGAAAAAGACCAACTTATACAACGTACACAACTTCCTTCGGCAGAAAATATATTAAAAACCTTACATCAGGAAGGGTATGTTAAAATCGCCGAGAAAAGGGTTGAATTCACCAGTAAAGGAAAATCCGATGCAAGGTTAGTAATCAGAAGACACCGCCTTGCGGAAAGATTGCTCAATGACGTTCTGGAAGTAAAAGAAGATACCATGGATTCCAGCGCCTGCAAATTCGAGCATTTTCTGGACGAAGAGGTTACGGCAAGTATATGCACGTTACTTGGACATCCGGTAAGTTGCCCCCACGGCAAGGAAATACCCCCTGGTGAGTGTTGTGAAAAGACGAATAAAGAAATAAAACCCCTTGTTGTACCCCTCACGGAACTTAGGGCTGGTGACAAGGCCAGGATTTCTTATATTGTAACAAAATATCATAGTAGACTGGACAGGCTCTCTTGCATGGGTTTATTGCCAGGGGTACAAATAGCCCTTCATCAGAAACAACCAACCTATGTTATTCAGATAGGGGAAACCCAAATTGCCCTGGATAATGCTATTGCACGGGATATTTATGTACGGCATATTTAATATTTTACCTTGACAACGTTTACGTAGTTTGATAATAATTTTTCCCCATGAAAATCATTAAAATAATTCAAAATTCTCTAATATTATTTATTGTTTTGTATCAATGGTCTCTTTTTCGCAACAGCGTTACTGCTTTTTCTGCTGAAATAGCCGGCACAATAACGTCTCAAAATCGGGAATTAACAACAGTATCAATAAAGCCGGATGACGTGGTTATTTACAAGAAGGACATTGTTGTTAGTTCCGATGAACTAAAAAAGCAGACAACCGACACTGAAGAGTTTAAAACCATCGAAAAACATCCAGGCAACAAACAAGAGATTCTCAATCTGGAAATTGTTAATAACTATGTAAAAGAGGGCAGAAAATTTGAAGCAAGAAATATCCTTTCTGATATTTTCATCAACAAAAAAATCCCAGAGAAACAAAAAGTGATAAAAGACACCCTCGATAAATTAAACGAAGAATTAATTTTTTCTCTAGCGCCGTCCGCAGATGCAACTATCTATAATGTTCAACCGGGAGATATCCTAGCAAAAATTGCAAAAAAATTTAACACGAACTATGAGCTGATTATGAGAATCAATGGAAAATCATCTTCGAAACTCAATGTGGGCGAAAAGCTAAAAATATTGACCGGAAAAATGAAAATCTTAGTGGATAAGAGCGACTTTACTTTAACCTTAATTCACAATGATCACTATGTAAAGCAGTACAGAATCTGCATTGGAAAGGACAATAAAACGCCGGAAGGCACTTTTGAAGTCAAAAACAAAATGAAAGAGCCTGCATGGTATTCTCCACAGGGAGGGGTCTTTCCTTATGGGCATAAAGAGAACATACTGGGTACCCGTTGGATTGGATTCAAAGATAAACCCAATCTTGTTGGATTTGGGATTCATGGCACTACCCTGCCTGAATCCATTGGAACGGCGTCATCCAATGGATGTGTGCGCATGTTGAATAGTGATGTGGAAGAGTTGTATGATTTTGTGACGTTAGATACGGAAATTATTATTCAAGGATAAAAACGCATGTATAGAAATGAACCATTAGAAAAATATATAAAAGACGCCGCGGCGGGGACTCCCACTCCGGGCGGGGGAAGCGTAGCCGCCCTCGTCGGCGCATTAGCAACAACCATGGCGTCTATGTCAACGAATTTCACCGTCGGTAAAGAAAAATTTAAACAATATGACGCTCAGCTCAAAAGGATTTTGGAAGAATTCGCAAAAAGCAGGGAAACATTATTGTCGGCAATGGAAGAGGATATTGCTGTCTATGGCAAGGTAAGCAGCGCATATACACTTCCTAAATCAACAGACGCAGAAAAGAAGGCGCGGTCTGATGCAATACAACAGGCGTGTACGATAGCGATGGAAGTGCCTTTAAAGACAACCATGTGTTGTCTTTACGTACTTGAACTTGCACGAGAATTGGTAGATATTGCTAACCCGAATCTTATTTCCGATGTCGGAGTCGCTGGACTTCTGGCAGAAGCGGCGCTCCGGTGTGCAAAGTTAAATGTGGAAATAAACCTCGCCGCACTAAAAAACCAGAGTCTCGTAGAAAAGGTACACAGTGAGATCACACAGGCTGAAAAAAAGGCGAAGACCTTTGCGAAAGAGGTACAGGAACGAGTTATGGCTAAAATAAAAGGACAATAACCATATACAAAACAGAAAAATAGTAGAGACAAGGCATTGCCTTGTCTCTACACATTTATATCAACGATGTCATGGACTTCTTAAGTTCCCACTATGATTAAGAAAATACACCTATGGAATGGAAAATAAACAAAGGCTCAAAATCGTGTATCACATGCAATAAGGAATTTTACGAGGAGGAGGAATATTATTCATCGCTCTATGATGAAAATAGCGCCTTTGTTCGGAAGGATTATTGCACGTCATGCTGGAATTGCAATGCAAAGGAAACCTCGTTTTCATTCTGGAAGACAAAGTTAACAAAAAGAGATAAACCCATCCAGAAGTTTATAAACGTCGGACTTCTTTTAGATATGTTTGTTAAACTGGAAGGAAAAAATGAACCACACCAAAGAAATTTACGGTATGTACTTGCCCTTTACCTCATACGAAAAAAAATATTCAAGCTGAAATCCTGGAAAAAACAAGAAAATGAGGAATTCATTATATTATACTATCCTAAAGAAGACCGTGAATTCAGCGTCTTTGATCCCAGGTTGAAGGAAGATGAAATTGAATCTTTAACCAAAGAAATGAATCAACTTATTAACAATCCATTCATGGAATATGAGACAACAGGCAATGTAAATTAGATGCGGAGAGGCAATTGATAAATTGCCTCTCCTTTTGCCTTGCCTTATCAAAGAACGAAAAACTTGCTGACGGCTATTTTAAAATTAAATCGAAACGACTTAAGAAAAAATGCGCCGCTTAATTTTTTAACAAAGTAATGAAACAATTGTAATCGAGATAAATCAAATCCATAATTTTCATCCTTTAAACTTTTTGTTATCTGCTGTTGCAGGTATTTCTTTTAAAATCAAGAAACAACAGGCTGTCCGAGAATCCTTCCGCAGTCTTCAGGGTGTACTACATATTATCGCAATTACAACAAATGGTCAATATATAGTATAGTTTTTGATGCGCACATACATTCTCGGACAGCCTGACAAGACCTGACCCCACAACCCCTCTTTTTTCAACATTCAGCTATCCACCTTCTTGTTTACAATTTCTTATCTTCCGGCATCTCCTCTGCATCCTGGGTATCTTCGGGGTAATTTTGTCCTTGTTCTGCCTTAATCTTTACGGTCAATACCTTCTTCGCCTTCCCCGATTTAAATTTTATCCTTGCCTTTCCTGCCTCTCCTTTCGCCTTGATTTGGAATGTTGCCAGCCCATTTTTATCGGTCATCTGCTTTCGTGGTTTAACAAATACGAACTTTCTGTTTGCCTTACCCACTATAGCTCTAACCATTTGTCCATTTACAAGGCATTCTTCTTCCCCTCTTACTGCAACAATGATATCAATACTTTTCTTTGTTTGAAGCGCTGCCTTACCCGGAATCAATGTAATACTTGTTACCTTACATGCGCAATCCAGATTAGAAGCGCAGTCCGGGTCTTTGCAGTCCACAAGCCCATCTCCATCATCGTCAATTCCATTGTTGCAATCCTCCACGCCAGCCTTTACCTGCGTCGTGGTATAGGCGCTTACGGGTGCATCCTCAGTATTTCCAGTATTATCATGGGCAATACTGTAAAATGAGTATGACTTACCTGGTTTCCCGCTAAACACGCTCGAAGTACCCGTGTCATTCTCAATCCATGCCGTGTATGTGCCGCTATTCTCTGATGCGTAGCTTTATACCAGATCCCACATCCGTTCCTGACCACTCCACCGTAAAATCGGCTGAGTCCTGAATAGCGGCGAGGGCTTGAACACTGCTCGATGGTTTTGTATTGTCAATGGTGTTCAACCATTCGTTCGTGTCGATAGGCGGGTTTACATCAAAGACGATCGTCGCCTTGTTCCGAACCTCTGTGCCCGTCGCAAGCCCCTTCTTTGGCATTATGGTGAAAATAACACTTCCCTCGCCTTCCGGTGGTGTCTTGTTTGGTGGTAATATACCCAACGATGAATCTTCGGGAAGCTCACAGGTAGTCGGGTCTATGGCGATAAGGTGCCATGTAACAAGTCCCGTATCCTTATCCAGGATCACATTGATCCTGACAATGAGGTCTTTGCTCGGTCTAAGGTCTACTTCTTTGGAATATTCACGTAACCCAGCCTTAGGTGATACCTGTTTTTCCCCAAAAGCAATTGTTCCGGGACCGAAGGTGCTGAAATCCATCTTCTCTTTATCAAGTTGGTCGGTGATGGTAATCTCCTGCGCAGCTGCCGAGGCGTCGCTCTTATTCTCAAAATAAACGGTATATCGGAGTGGCTCAACACCCGACGTGTATTGTTGCTCGCCCGAACCCTGCGAACCGACTTTCTCATTCGGGTCGTCAGAGATGAGTGTTTCAAATCTTAAACCTGAATTTCCAGATTTAGATGCTATATATTGTTTTTTCAGATACCATCTTCTGAGCGCCTCATTAAGGTACTCTTGCGTCATAATAGACCAACAGTCGAGATTTATCGTTTTTTTAAACTCATCACAAAAAGCCGAAAAGTAAACTCCAGACCTAAAATCTGCGAGATAAATACGCCTTTCCCATGCTTCAACCATCATGTGTTCTAATCCCTCGCGTACATCTGCCAGAGGGGTATTTTCAGGTAAGATTCTATTTGCTATAGTAATAGTAGCGCCACCCCGTGCCAGCCTATTTAATGTGTCTGCCTCTGATTGATCTAACATTCCAGATTCAACCATCGTATTTGTTGTGTTAACCTTCACTGTCGCATCGGTGACGGCGCTTGTTATCGCTTGTACTGTGTTCGCAAATTCTGATGCATCCTCGTATATATCTATGGCATTACTAGCGCCTTCTAATATTTCATTGTCTATGCATATGTTATAGAGCAGACACATCTGCCTTCTTGTACCTCTGATATTCATTCGTACTTGCCTTCTACCTTTAGGAGGCTTTGGTTCAACAACTCCAGGCGCATATTCGCCATATAGAGATTGTATTGTCGACGAGTAACTTTCACCGACTTTTATAATTGCATCGTACACGTATTCGATTTCGTCTGTAGTTTCAACAACATCCACCTTTGGCTCTATGTCCTTTGTAGTATCGGAAACATTCATTTTTATAGTAACGTCTCCAGTTTCTTTAGAATCAGTAACATGCACCGCTACATTTAGATAGTTATCGGTGGATTCAATCACATCTGATGTAATTTTTACTGGTGGCTTGAGTGTAAATGAAATTGATTGGGTCAAATCGGGTGGAACATGAGAAACCGGAATCTGGAGTATCGTCTCATCATGTATGTCTTTTGTATATGATAAATGTGTATCGATTACTTCAACCCCAGCGGGTATTCTCACCCACATCATTGCGCCTGGTACATCGACATTGCCCAGATTGCCATAAACCAGTGAAAATCTGTGAGGTCTGCCACCCATAACTTCTAACCTTGTACGGCCAAGAAGACTTGCCCAGAATTGCGGCGCGCGGCCTTCCTCAATAGTTAAGGCTTCTGGCATTGTATATGAGGTTTCATCGGTGTTCGTTACTGAAATATCCCACAGACCCCGTGCCTTGCCAGCAAGGTCAAAAATTGTTGTTATGGTATGACCATCATCTGACACGCTTACTGAATCTCCAATAATATCAGCCTGGTCAGTACGCACAAGTTTTACCTTAGCGCCCTGTTTAAAATTACAGCCATAAATATAAACCTTGATATCCCCAATATCTCCGCCCCTCTCAGGACGTAAAGAGTCTATAAATAGATCGTTGCCTAAACATAGACTGTTTGGTAAAAAAAGCTTGGCTATAAAAGCATCCCCAAAGCATCCCCAAAAATAATAACAACCAAGTCCGTTGAAAGATGTATCATATGAACCTGTGGTTACTGGAAAATCTGACGACCGAGTATGACCTGCAATATAAATACTCCCTGTTGATTTTATAGTTATGGTACCTACATTATCGTTTTCTGTTCCTCCTAAATAGGTAGATGCGAGTAAGGTTGTTAAATCTGTATTAAGCTTTGATACAAAGCCATCCATTAGACCGTTAAGAGATGTCTGATAGGCATCCGGTGAAACCGGAAAATCTGCCGACCCTGTCCAACCCGTTACATAGATATTTCCATTTTTATCTAATGCTATGGAAAAAGCCCCTTCGTAGTCGGTGCCGCCCAGATAAGTTGACGCAAGCAGGTTTTTTAAATCGTTACTTAGTTTTGCAACAAATGCATCTCCAATAACACTATGATTATTCCCATTGCTATTTCCGTTATATGAGGCATCATAAGCCCCACTGGTTGTGGGAAAGTCTGAAGACAAAGTTGAACCAGCCACATATATATTTTCACTTGGGTCTAGTACTATAGAGGTTGGACTGTCAGTAGCTGATCCCCCAAGAAATGTTGAAGCAAGCAAGGTTGTTAAATTGCTATTGAATTTTGATATAAAGCCATCATATGAACCGTCATTCGACACATCATAAGTGCCATCGGTCGTTGGAAAGTTGGGTGAGGCTGTTACTCCAGTTACGTATATGTTTTCGTTTGAATCTGCAACGATAGAAATGCCATAGTCGGAACTATCTCCACCTAAAAATGTTGATGCCAAAAGCTTGGACAGATCCTCACTAAGCTTTGTTACAAAAGCATCCCCGTTACCATTTCGTATAGTGGCATACGCATCTGGCGTAATTGGAAAGTCTGTCGAATCCGTAGATCCCGTTACATAAATATTACCAGCAGAGCCTATTATTAAAGAACCAATTACGTCTCCATTCCAGCCAGAGCCACCTAAATAAGTAGATGCCAAAAGTTGAGTTAAATCGTTACTCAATTTTGATATAAAAGCGTTATAATAAGTATAACTTGCGCCATTCCATGAAGTATCAAAGGCTCCCTGTGTTGTTGGGAAATTATCTGATGACGTATAACCAGCCACATAGATGTTTCCCTCTTTGTCTATGGCAATTGATGTGCTTTGTTCATGGTTATGACTTATCCCTCCTAGATATGTAGAGGCAAGGAGTTGTGTTAAATCACCACTGAGTTTTGCTATATAGTGTCTGAACGGAAAGTGCAGTAAGCCATTAAATACGTGGCAAAGGAGGCAAGAATAATTCAA
>JAHFOW010000028.1 GCA_023261465.1 Planctomycetota bacterium | reverse complement strand
CGGATGTGACGGGAGTGGTGACATTGACGGGTGGGGCTGAGATGGTGATGCCGGGGGATAATGTGAAGGTAGTGGTGGAATTGTTGACGCCCGTGGCAATGGATGAGGGGTTACGGTTTGCCATCCGTGAGGGTGGGAAGACTGTTGGCGCTGGTGTTGTTACAAAAATTATTGGATAAATAATATTTTTTTGTTGACTTTACTTAAATCTTTGGTAACATATCCGTTTTTGGCAATTTAATATTTAACAGCTTCTCTATGGAGTTTAAAGGTGTCGGATCAGAAAATTAGAATAAGAATGGAGGCTTACGATCACAGAATACTTGACCAGTCAGCCTTGGAAGTAGTGGAAACTGCAAAGCGTACTGGTGCAAAGGTATATGGGCCTGTTCCTTTGCCAACGCGTATTGAAAGATACACTGTGCTAAGATCTCCTCATGTTGACAAAAAGTCGCGAGAGCAGTTCGAGATTAGAACTCATAAACGTCTGATTGATATTGTGGAGCCCACATCGAAAACGATGGATGCATTAAATAAAATAAATATGCCTGCCGGTATAGAAATTAAAATAAAGGCATAGTTTCTGTGATAAATATAGCGATGAGGTAAATAAGAATGTTGAATGGCCTTCTTGGTAAAAAAATTGGTATGACTCAGATTTATTCTGAAGATGGTAGACTCGTTCCTGTGACGGTAATTCAGGCTGGTCCTTGTAGTGTAATGCAGGTAAAGACCGTGGAAGTCGATGGTTATTCAGCAATCCAGTTGGGCTTTGATGATAAGAAAAAGAAGAGGGCTATAAAACCAGAACTTGGTCTTGCTGAAAAAGCTTCTGTGTGTCCGAAGAGATTTGTGAAAGAGATGACTCCTGATCCTGGTGCAGATGTGAAGTTAGGTCAAACTATTTCGGTGGATATTTTTGATAACATTAAAGTTCTTGATGTAATAGGCATGACTAAGGGTAAGGGATATGCTGGCGTGATGAAGAGATGGAATTTTAAAGGTGGTTTGAATACACACGGTTCTACGAGACATAGGCGGGGTGGCTCTATTAGCTCAAATACTGATCCAGGCCGTGTATTTAAGGGAAAAAAGATGTCTGGTCGTTTGGGTAACGAGCGCGTTACCATTAAAAATATTGATGTTGTTAAAATTGATAAGGAAAGAAATCTTTTGTTTCTCAGGGGAGCTGTCCCTGGTTTTAGGGGGAGCTACCTTGTTCTGAATAAACGTAAGGGAATAGGTAAGTAAGAGTATGGAAATACCTGTGCATAATAGTTTAGCTGAAAAAATTAATAGTTTGCAGTTAGATGATAATAATTTTGGTGGGCCTGTTCGTAAGGTGTTGTTGCGTGATGCGGTATTGATGTATGAGGCAAACAAAAGACAAGGAAATGCATGTACGAAAACAAAGGGGGAGGTAGCTGGTGGCGGAAGGAAGCCTTGGGTTCAAAAACATACTGGCAGGGCTAGGGCTGGGAGTATACGTTCTCCTCTTTGGCGAGGTGGTGGCATTGCATTTGGTCCAAAACCGCGTGATTATTCTTACTCAATTCCAAAAAAGGCTAGGAAGCAGGCATTGTTTTCTGCTTTAATTTCAAAAATTCGTGATAATGATTTGGTTGTGGTTGACGACTTTGGAGTTGATTATCCAAAAACAAAAAAGATGATTGAAATTTTGAAAGTTTTTCAGGTGAATGATAAGAGTTGCTTGATCGTTGTGTATGGAGAGAATGAAGGAGTATGGAAATCGGCTCGGAATATTCCGCATGTTAAAGTGATGAGAAGTTGTGAGTTAAATGCCTACGAAGTTTTAAAATATAAAAAGATTTTAATCATGAAGGATGCTCTGGAAAATATTCGATAGGAGTTGCGTACC
Organism: Planctomycetota bacterium; assembly: GCA_023261465.1. Lineage (GTDB taxonomy): Bacteria > Planctomycetota > Brocadiia > Brocadiales > Brocadiaceae > JAHFOW01. Next base: position 19,657 of record JAHFOW010000028.1, on the reverse strand, counting down.
CCCATGGACATATATCAAATAATAAAAAGACCTTTAAGAACAGAAAAAGGTGTTGCTGACAGTGAAAATAAAAATGCTTTTCATTTTGAAGTAGACTTTAAGGCGAATAAGATTCAGATTAAGGAAGCCGTTGAAAAGTGTTTTAACGTGAAAGTTAAAGATGTCAGGACATTGATAAAGAAGGGCAAGATTAAGCGTGTAAGATTCAAACTCGGAAAGACTGGTGATTGGAAAAAGGCGATAGTTACATTAAAAGAGGGCAGTACTATAGATCTTGGTTATTAATTATTTAGGAATAGCGGGAAGAGGATAGATTAATGGGTATCAAATATTATAAACCAGTGACTCCAGGAAGAAGATTTGCTAGTGTGTCTGATTTCTCGGAAATAACCAAAACAAAACCGGAAAAATCATTAATTGAACCTTTGCGCAAAACGGGCGGAAGGAATACAGAGGGGAAAGTTACTGCAGAGCATATTGGTGGTGGAAGTAGGCGTCATTACAGAATAATCGATTTTAAGAGAAGAAAAGACAATATACCAGCGAGGGTGGCAAGCGTAGAGTATGATCCAAACAGATCCGCAAGGATAGCGCTGTTGAATTATGCTGACGGAGAGAAGAGGTATATACTTGCCCCAGATAATTTGCGTGTTGGTCAAACAGTTGTATCTGGTGACAAGGTGGAACCGGAAGTTGGTAATTGTATGCCATTGAAAAATATTCCATTAGGGATGGATGTACATAATGTGGAATTGCGTGCTGGACAGGGCGGGCATTTAGTTCGCTCTGCTGGTAGTGCCGCAAAGCTGCTTGCGAAGGAAGGGAGTTATGCGCATGTCATACTTCCATCGGGCGAGGTCAGGAAAATATTTGATGGTTGTAGGGCGACAATAGGGCAGTTAGGTAATACCGACCATAGTAATATTCGTATTGGCAAGGCAGGCAGGAATCGTTGGAAGGGGATAAGGCCTCGCGTCAGGGGTGTTGCGCAAAATCCTGTCGCGCATCCTCTGGGTGGCGGTGAGGGTAGAAGTGGCGGCGGGCGGCATCCATGTTCTCGCACGGGATTATTGGCTAAAGGCGGAAAAACAAGGAAAAAGAAGGCTATTAGTGGCAAGTTTATAATCCGCAGAAGAAGGATTGGCGCAAGGGGCAATTTATAAACTGAAAATCTAGTATTCAGGAGATGTTATGAGTCGTTCAGTAAAAAAAGGACCGTATGTTGACGAAAAATTAATGAAAAAAGTAATGAAACAGAAGGATATTGGAAGCAATGAGCCTATTAAGACTTGGTCTAGAAGTTGTACGATTGCTCCAGAATTTGTATCGCATACATTTATGATTCATAACGGAAAGATATTTCATAAACTTTTTGTTACCGACGATATGGTTGGGCATAAGTTGGGTGAGTTCGCTTTAACGAGGACATTTAAAGCGCATGGTGGCATGAAGAAAAAAGAGACACCGCATGGTTAATATGATAATTTAAAATCGAGCATCGAAAGGTAGTAATCTATGGAATTTAGATCCATTTATAAATACGCAAGGATTTCACCGAGAAAAGCGCGATACGTTGTAGATCTTGTTCGCGGTAAATCTGTAAATGATGCGTTCCGGATTTTGAGATTAACTCAAAAAAGAGCATCGTACATGGTAGATAAAGTAATTAGGGCTGCATTGGCTTCGGCGAATGAAAATTTAGATGTTGATGTCGATTCGTTGGTTATTGCACAGGTCATGGTTGACGCGGGCCCGACTAGAAAATGGCAACGTCCTAGGCCGAGAGGTGTGTCGGCGCGTATATTAAAAAGAACAAGTCATATAACTGTAGTATTATCAGAAAAAGCTATAGGTTAAATACGTAAGGAGATGAAATGGGTCATAAAGTATGCCCAATTGGTATAAGACTAGGAATAACACAAAATTGGCGATCGCTTTGGTATGCGGATAAAAAGTCTTTTGGTGGTATGTTAATCGAAGATCAGAAGATACGAAAAATGATAAAAAAGAGTTATGGATTCGCTGGGATATCCACAATTGAAATAGAGAGAACGCGGCATGATGCAAAGATAACGCTTCACACAGCCAGGCCAGGTTTGATAATCGGTCGAAAAGGTGCTGAGGTCGATAAGCTGAAAGATGAAATGCAAAAGTTAGTAGGGCGGGAAGTTGTAATAAAGATAAAAGAAATTACAAAACAAGAATTGTATGCTCAGCTAGTTGCTGAGAGTATTGCTGAACAGTTGGTGAAGAGAGTTGCTTTTAGAAGAGCTATGAAAAAAGCAATGGATGCTTCAATAGATGCTGGAGCTAAAGGTGTGAAAATGCAGGTTGCCGGACGATTGGGTGGGGCTGAAATTGCTCGTACTGAAAAAATGGCATCGGGCAGTATACCTCTGCATACTTTGAGAGCGGATGTGGATTATGGTTTTGCTGAGGCTAAAACTACTTATGGAGTGATCGGTGTTAAGGTATGGATTTATAAAGGATTAGTAAGCACAGACAAGGAGAAGAAACATGCGCCTAATGCCAAAGAGGGTGAAGTTCAGGAAGTCGCAAAGAGGTAAAATTAAGGGTAATGCGACAAGGTGTAATACTGTAGCATTTGGAGAATTTGGTTTGCAATCTTTGGAACCTGCCTGGATTACAGCACAACAGCTTGAGGCTGGTAGGGTTGCCGCATCACACAATCTTCCGAAGGAAGGTAAGTTAACCATAAGGGTCTTTCCTCATAAATCTGTTTCTTCTAAGCCTATAGAAACACGAATGGGTAAAGGGAAAGGTGAGCCAGAGTTTTGGGTGGCAGTTGTGAAACCAGGTACGGTGCTTTACGAGGTCAGTGGTGTAAGCGAAGAAATAGCCATACAAACGTTTAATAGAATTGCGCATAAGATGCCGGTTACGGTAAGGTTTGTACGAAGGAGAAAGACAGTTTGAAGGCTAGTGAAATAAGAATAAAATCGAATCAAGAAATTATGGATGAAATAATTGCCTGTAAGCGTGAAATGCTCAATTTGCAATTCCAGTGGCAGGCGGGCGAAACGAAAGATACTACACAAAAAAGGAAAATCAGAAGAAAAGTTGCCAGAATGAAAACAGTACAGAGAGAGATAGAGTTGGGCTTGTATAGAGTAAGCGGGTCTCAGGAGTAAATGATGACAAAAACTTTAAAGAATAGAAGAGTAAGGAAGAAGATTGTTGGTATAGTAACTGGCACTAAGATGCAAAAGACAATTGTTGTTGAAGTAATGCGTCTCATAAAGCATCCAACTTTTGGCAAGTATATAAAGAGGTCTTCTATGTACAAGGCACACGATGAAAATGGCATAGCAAAAGTTGGGGACAAAGTTGAGATTATTGAAACCAGGCCAATAAGCAAAACGAAATCTACTAGGCTTTTGCGTATAATTGAAAAGGCTAAGCAATAAAGTAATTGGAGTTCTAAAAAATGATAACTGAACAAACAAGTTTAGACGTTGCGGATAATAGTGGCGCTAAAAAGGCAAAGTGCATAAAAGTTCTCGGTGGTTCAAGAAGAATATATGCAACACTAGGTGACGTTATAGTGATAGCAGTAAAAAAAGCATTACCTGATGGAATTGTAAAAAAGGGCGATGTGGCAAGAGCTGTAGTGGTAAGAACTAAAAAAAATGTTAGAAGGGATGACGGATCGTATTTAAAATTTGACAAAAATGCGGTAGTTATTATTGATGAAGATGGTAATCCGAAAGGTACGCGTATATTTGGCGCAGTTGCAAGGGAGTTAAGAAAGAAAAACTTCATGAAAATAATTTCTCTAGCTCCAGAAGTTGTGTAGACTGATACAGGTGTTAAAATAGGTACGATTGGAGACAATTATGCACATATGTAAAAATGATATGGTAGCGGTTATGTCTGGCAATAATGTGGGAAAGACCGGCAAGATTATTAGGGTGATTACCGAAAAGAATAGGGTTGTTATAAAAGGTGTAAATTTAATTTATAAGCACACAAAGCCGAGCCAGAAGAATCCACAAGGTGGAAGAATACAGAAAGAAGCATCAGTCTCATGCTCAAATGTATTACTTATTTGCCAAAATAAGAATTGCAAAAAAAATGGCAAAGGTGTGAGAACGAGAAAGAAAATTTTAGAGAATGGCAATAAACTTAGATTGTGTGTACACTGCGGAACTGAGATAGTATCTGCGGATTAGAATGTTAGGATAAAAGTATGGTTAGATTGATAGAAAAATATCAAAAGGATGTAGTGCCGGAACTTATAAAAAAGTTCAGATTTAAGAATAAATTATCGGTGCCTAAGATACAAAAGATTGTTGTAAATATGGGCATTGGGAAGGCGGTAGAGAATAAAAAACTCATTGATGATGCAGTAAAGCATCTTTCAACAATTACATGTCAAAAACCGCTTGTGACGAAAGCAAAAAAGGCAATATCTGGTTTCAAACTCAGGCAGGGCCAGGCAATTGGTTGCAAGGTGACTTTGCGGGGAAAAAGGATGTATGAATTTTTGGATCGTTTAATAAGTATCGTACTGCCGAGAATTAGAGATTTCAGAGGGTTATCTCCCAAGTCTTTCGATGGAAGGGGAAATTATACGCTTGGAATTACCGAGCAGGCGGTATTTCCGGAAATAAATATTGATACCGTTGAAGCGGTTCAGGGTATGGACGTTACGTTTGTGATTTCTGGTAATTCTGACGAGCAATCGCGTGAATTATTAAAGTTGATTGGTATGCCTCTTAGAGCCGAACAAGGAGTATAAATGGCAAGAAAATGTTTAGTAGAAAAGGCGAAAAAAGAGCCGAAGTACAAAACAAGAAGATATAATAGATGTCAGCTTTGCGGAAGGCGAAGAGCATATTATCGTAAATTTAAAATATGCAGATTGTGCTTCAGGCAACTTGCCTCGCGGGGTGAGATTCCTGGGGTAAAAAAAGCGAGCTGGTAAGGTAATAATTAATTAGAATAATGTTATGGATGAGGGAAACTATAAATGTGCATGACAGATCCTATTTCAGATATGCTAACGCGCATCAGGAATGCTAATGTGATTATGCGTGAGAGTGTCGACGTTCCATCTTCTAAAATAAAGATGGCTATCTTAAAGATACTTAAAGAAGACGGGTATATAAAAGACTTCAAGGAAATAAAAGGGGAATGTGTACAGTGTACAATAAGAATTTACTTGAAATATGGGCCTCTAAAACAGCGGCTATTAGGCCGTCTTATGAAGGTTAGTAAATCGAGTAGAAGAATTTATAAAAAGGCTAGTGACATAAGTAAAGTATCAGGTGGAATAGGTACGGCAATTTTTTCTACTTCAAAAGGGATAATTAGTGATAAAGATTGTAGAAGATTAAAGGTAGGCGGAGAGTTACTTTGTGTTGTGTTGTAAATAATATATATAGTTAGAGGGATAAATATGTCACGAATAGGTAAGCAACCTGTAAGAATTCCGAACGATGTTAAGGCAACGGTTTCCGGTAAAACAGTGAACGTTGAAGGACCAAAAGGGAAATTAAGTATGAATTTTCACCCGGATATTGACGTGGAACTTAATACGCGCGATAAACAGATTATAGTGAAAAGCAATTCAGGACAAAAGTTGCAAAGGGCTTTATATGGGCTTACACGTGCCCTCATATCGAACATGGTAGTTGGTGTTACAACAGGATTTTTTAAAAATTTAGAAATAATAGGCCTTGGATATACTGCAAAGGTGCAGGGTAAAGATCTTCTATTATCTCTCGGATACACACACCCCGTTAACATGGAAATTCCAAGTGGTATAAAAGTAAGTATTAACAACCCAACGAATCCTGTTAAGATGACAATTTCTGGACCTGATAAGCAAGTAGTTGGAGAGTTTTCTGCTGCTATTAGATCAAAGAAACCTCCGGAACCTTACAAAGGTATGGGTATTAAATATGAGAATGAGGTAATAAGAAGAAAGTCCGGCAAGGCATTCGCATCCGGCGCTGCATAATATTAATAATTAAGGTTTGGGATATGGATCATATAAAAGAAAAATTAAGAAAAAGAACAAGGCGACATCTTAGGATAAGACGAAAGGTAAACGGAAATGAAGATAGGCCTCGACTAAACGTATATAGGAGTCTGAAGCATATTTACTGCCAGATTATCAATGATGTTGATGGTAAGACTTTGGTTGCTGTATCAACGCAAACTCCTGAAATACGGTCGCAGTTGACTTATGGTGGAAATGTAAAAGCTGCTGAACTTGTGGGAAAAAAAGTTGCTGAAGAGGCGCTGAAGATTGGTATCGTAAAAGTGGTATTTGACAAAGGTGGCTACAAATATCACGGAAGGGTAAAAGCCTTGGCTGAAAGTGCAAGAAAGAACAATTTGAGTTTTTAATGTCTGGTTTTTGACAAGGAGATTCGCTTGGCACGTTTGTTAGAAGAACCTGTAAATCTTGAAGAAACGGTCGTTCGTATAAACCGATGTACAACGGTTACAAAGGGTGGTAAATCTATGAGTTTTAGTGCCCTTGTTGTTGTTGGTGATAAAAAGGGAAAAGTGGGTGTTGGTTTTGGTAAGGCTCGTGAAGTACCTAACGCCGTAAACAAAGCTGTAAAAGAAGCAAAAAAACAAATTGTCAGTATATCGTTAATTGGAGATACCATACCTCATGAAATATGGGGAGAATATAAAGCTGCCAAAATCTTCTTGAAGCCAGCTCAATCTGGAACCGGAATCAAAGCTGGCGCTTCGGCGCGTGCTGTGCTTGAGTCTGCTGGAATAAAAAATATATTAACAAAGTGTTATGGGTCCAGGAATCCTCTTAATGTGGTAAAAGCGACATTAACGGGATTACAATCTTTAAGGACAAAAGACCAGGTCGGAAAATTAAGGGGAGTTAAAGTCGAATGAATCTTAATGATATAAAGGCTATACCATCAAAAAGAAAATATAAGAAAAGGGTTGGACGCGGCAGGGGTTCAGGGATGGGAAAGACTTCCTGTAGGGGCGGTAAAGGCGCAACTGCTAGGTCTGGTAATGAAACAAGTGTACAGTTTGAAGGCGGACAGACCCCGTTGTTTAGACGACTCCCCAAAAGAGGATTTAATAACGCATTATTTAAGAAGAGATACGCGATTGTTAATATTAGCGATTTTGTTTGTTTTGAAATGGGTACACAGGTTGATATAGATAAACTAAAAGAAGCGGGAATTGTTAAGAACGTGTTAGATGGCGTTAAGGTTTTAGGGGATGGAGAAATTACGAATTCTTTGACAGTAACAGCTCATAAGTTTAGTAAATCTGCTATAGAAAAAATTAAAGCAGCAGGGGGAGAAGTAAAGGTCATATCATGATTGAGCAATTTGGAAATATATTTAGGATTCCAGAATTACGCAAGAAGGTGCTGATTACCATTGGTTTAATTGCGTTGTGCAGGGTAGGGGCATACATACCGATACCAGGGATTGATACAACAGTATTAAAATCTTATTTTGGACAATTTTCGCAAGGTGGTGTCGGTCAATTACTAGGTTTAGTCGATATGTTTGCCGGTGGTGCCTTAACATCTGGTGCTATTTTTGGTTTGGGCGTTATGCCTTATATTAGTGCATCTATTATTTTTCAACTTCTGGTTGGTGTTATTCCTTATTTGGAAAAATTACAAAAAGAGGGCGATGCGGGTAGAAAGAAAATTAATCAATATACGCGCCTCGCTACTGTTGGTTTGTGCTTATTTCAGTCATTTATAATGACTCGTACACTTTATACTGTAGAATTTAACGGAATGCCTGTTGTTCCTGTATATATTCAGGGTGTTACTTTCCAAATGATGGCTGCCCTTCTTTTGACTACAGGAACGTTGACTCTTATGTGGATAGGTGAGCAGATTGAAGAATATGGTATCGGGAATGGGATATCGATTGTAATTATGGTTGGTATTATAGATCGCTTGCCATTAGCCTTTTCTCAAGTAGCTCAAAATTTTACGTTCTCTGTAACACCGTCTGAGCATGAGATGGGTATTGTTAAATTAATTATTTTAATCGCGATGTTTTTGGCAATAGTTGGTGGTGTGGTGTATATTACACAGGGACAAAGAAGAATACCTGTACAACAGGCAAAACATACTCGCGGCCGGAAAGTTTACGGTGGGCAGAGGCATTTTTTGCCGCTTCGCGTGAACCAAGCAGGGGTTATGCCTATAATATTTGCTCAATCATTGTTGATTTTTCCAGCAGCAATTATGCAAGGCATACAGGTTAGACTTGAACCTGGAAGTGCAGGTTATTGGATTACCTCTCGGTTATCTGAGGTACTCCAAGGTGGGGTTATCTATGTTATACTTTATATAATGCTCATAACTTTTTTCTGTTATTTCTGGACAGCAATTCAGTTTAATCCAAAAGAAATGTCAAACAATATGAAAGATTACGGTAGTTTCATTCCTGGTATTAGACCTGGTCAAAGGACTGCTGAATATCTGGAAGGAATTATGGGAAAGATTACGCTTGCGGGAGCTGCGTTTTTAGCGTTGATAGCAATTTTACCAAAACTTGTCGCTGGTGGATTTGAATTGAATCGCGCGATAGCTGGTTTTTATGGCGGAACAGGATTGCTTATTATAGTAGGTGTAGCACTTGATATGGTTCAACGCATAGAATCACATATGATAATGAGGCAGTATAGCGGTTTTTTGAGTGGCGGTGCCAGGATAAGGGGTAGAATGGGATGAGGATCGTTTTGTTAGGTCCTCCTGGCGCAGGTAAGGGTACTCAAGCGGGAATGATATCGAAGAAGAAGAATTTGCCACATATCTCATCAGGTAACTTGTTAAGAGAGGCTGTTGAAAGTGGAACAAGTGTAGGAGTGAAAGCAAATGGATATATTGAAAAGGGATTGCTGGTACCTGATCTGATAGTTGTTGATATAATTAAAGACCGCATTTTAAAAAATGATTGTACCAGTGGTTTTATCCTTGATGGGTTTCCTAGGACCCTTGCACAAGCAAGGGTTTTAGATGAAATGTTGCTTGGTCTTAATAATAAAATAGATATAGTTATTTATATGACTGCTTCAAAAGAAAGTATTGTAAAACGGCTTTCTGGCAGAAGGATTTGTAGCGGTTGTGGAGCTAACTATCACGTATCTTATGTTCCATCTCTGAGAAATGGTATTTGTGATAAATGTGGTGGAAAATTAAATCAGCGTTCTGATGATAAACCAGAGACTATTTTAGAGCGATTGAGGGTATACCGAGATCAGACTGAAGACTTGGTTAGGTATTACAGAAAGAATGGGATTCTTAAAGAGATATCATGTGAGAATAACATAGAAGCAATAACAAAAAATATTTTAGATGTATTGTGTCGCTCTTCGCTTTAAAAAAAGTAAATATATGTAGAATAAGTTGAAGGATTTTAAAATTTGATAGTTAGGAAATCACATCGGGAAATCGAATTAATGCGAGAGGCAGGTAAGATAGTAGCGGGTGCATTAAATCTTGCTAAAGAAGTTGCCCTAAGAGATGTTACTACAGAACATATAAACACTGAGATTGAGAGATATATAATAAACAAAGGTGGAATACCTGTTTTTAAAGGGTACAGGGGCTTTCCGAAAAGTATATGTACATCGATAAATGAAGAAGTGGTGCACGGTATACCCAGTCAGAGAAGATTAAGGGAAGGCGACATTCTGAGTGTTGATGTTGGAGTTAAGTATAAAAAGTACGTTGCAGATGCTGCTTTGACTATTCCGATTGGAAAAATTTCCGAAGATGCAAAAAATCTTTTAGAAGTATGTGAAAAATCGTTATATTTGGCTATAAATGTTTTGAAGGCATATGAGAAACTTTCATTGATATCGCGTACTATACAAGATTATGTTGAAAAAAATAATTATTCTATTATTAGAAATTACACCGGACATGGGATCGGGAGATGCATGCATGAAGATCCTCAAGTGCCGAATTTTGTAAGCAAATCACTTTTAGAAGCAGATGAAATATTGATGCCTGGGGTAACGATTGCAATCGAACCTATGATATGTATGGGAAAATGTGACACAGATGTATTAAATAATAAATGGACTGTAGTGACAAGAGATAGAAGATTATCTGCTCATTTTGAACATACAATTGTTGTTACAGAAAATGGAGCAGAGATTTTAACTCTATAAATAGGGTTAACAAAGAAATATAATGTCAAAAGAGGAACCAATAAGAGTAGAAGCAACGGTTAAAGAGGCACTTCCAAATGCAATGTTCTGGGTAGAGTTGCAGAATGGACATAGGGTACTTGCGCATGTTTCGGGGAAGATGCGGATGCACTTTATAAAAATACTGCCTGGTGATAAGGTGACAATTGAGATGTCTCCATATGACCTTGATAAAGGTAGAATAATTTACAGACAGGTTTAAAATACTTAAAAAGACTTTTTACATAGGATGGTTAAATATGAAGGTCCGTTCTTCTGTAAAACGAATTTGTGAAAATTGCAAAATTGTTAGAAGAAAAAATGTTGTTCGTGTGATTTGTTCAAATCCCCGTCATAAGCAAAGACAGGGATAGTTTTTTATATATTGAGAAAGGAATTGATGAATGCCACGAATCGCTGGTAATGACATACCCGCAGATAAAAGGATTGTGATTGCGTTAACGTACCTTTATGGAATTGGTAAATCTATGTCTCGAAAGATATTGAAAGATTTAAAAATAGATGAAAACACTCGTGCGAAAGATATACACGAAGATCAATTGAGTGCTCTGGGTACGTATATAGAAAAGAATTTTTCTATCGAAGGGCATCTGCGTAGGCAAGAAATACAAAATATTAACCGTTTGAAGAGTATTGCCTGCTATCGGGGAAGTCGACATAAAGTTGGTTTACCTGTAAGAGGTCAAAGAACCAAAACAAACGCACGCACCAGAAAAGGGCGTAAAAAAACAGTGGCCGGCAAGAAAGGGGATGCAAAATAAGCATGTGTTGTTATGCTTATAAGAAGTTATTAAAATGAACATATGGAACAAAGAGAAGCTATTGGAAATTATATAAAAACAAGGACGGAGTTGTTACAAGCGTTATCGTTAAATATTGAGCAAGGTAACGATGAGCGCGAGTTAAAAAAGTTTAAGGAAGTAGTTGGGTTTATTGATCAAGTATTACAAATAATCGAATCGTTACCTTGTGATAGGGAAGTTGTTTTCCTTGACTGTTCATGCGGCAAGTCATATTTATCGTTTGTTATGAATGACTATTTTAGAAGGCATTTAACTATTAATGCCTTTTTTTATGGTGTTGATACAAATGAAATTTTAGTTGAGAAATGTAATAGTATTAGAGATATTCTTGGTTATGATAACATGCATTTTATTTCAAGCAGAATTATCGATGTTCAGCTTGACAAGCCCGTTGATCTCGTCATAGCCCTTCATGCATGTGATATTGCGACTGATGAAACGATAGCAAAGGGTATTAAATTAGATGCAAAATATATTATCGTTGTTCCTTGTTGTGAAAATCAGATAAGGAATCGGCTAAAGTCCGGACACCCTTTAGTTGATCTTACTGACTTTGGGCTTTTACGATATAGATTTGCGGATATACTAACAGAGGCATTAAGAGCGCAGTTTCTTTCAGGGGCTGGTTATATTGTGAAACTTGTCGAAGTAACTTCTCCAAAGTATACGCCAAAAAATTTAATGATTATTGCACGTAAGAAAAAGGGCATTTCTAAATTTAATATGGATAAATACGAAAAGCTAGACGAGATGTTTAACACGGAGTTCGTTCTTAAAGATTTTTTTGAAAAAGAAACTTTTTAATTTGTTACTTTTCTGGTAAACTTAAACGCTAATTATTTTTAATTTAAGAAGGACGTAAATACGTATGTCTGCGACAAGTAAGAAAAAAGTAAGACGTAATGTTACTCGTGCTATTGTGAATATTAAGTCAACGTTTAATAATACGCATGTCACGATATCTGATGTAAATGGCGAGACTATTTGCTGGGCAAGTGCTGGTACAGTTGGTTTTAAAGGATCTCGCAAGAGTACTCCTTTTGCAGCACAAAAGGCTGCTACGAGTGCTGCGGATAAAGCTAAAAAATATGGTATACAAGAAATTGAGATAAGGGTGAAAGGGCCAGGCCCTGGCAGAGAGTCAGCGATAACGGCCCTTCAGACATCAGGTTTAAGTTTAAGGGCAATAGAAGATGTAACACCCCTTCCCCACAATGGATGTAGACCACGAAAGAAACGAAGAGTATAATAAAGTTTACGGCGAGGTTTGAGAAAGGAAACATATGGCAAGATATATAGGTCCACAGTGTAGATTGTGTAGGCGAGAAGGTGAAAAGCTTTTTCTTAAAGGAATACGATGCGATACGGTAAAATGTGCTATTACGAGAAGAAAATATCCGCCTGGTCAGTCCAGCTGGGGAAGAGGCAAGTTGTCGAAATATGGTATTCAATTCAGGGAAAAGCAGAAAGCCAAGCGTTTCTACGGGATACTAGAACGGCAGTTTCAAAACTATTTCAGCAAGGCTGAAAGGCAGAAGGGGAATACAGGCGAAAATCTTTTAGGTATGTTGGAAAGAAGACTTGATAACGTTGTTTATTTGCTATCTTTTGGAGCATCGAGAAAAAACTCAAGGCAAGTTATAAGACATGGTCATATACTTGTAAATAACAAAAAAGTAGATATGCCTTCTTACCTTGTAAAAGTTGGGGATGTAGTAAAATCGGCTAATCATGAGATAAGCCAAAATATTATAAAAGCTAGCATTGAACTGGTAAAAGGTCGAGGCGTTCCAGCTTGGTTAGAGTTTCGACCAGATATCCAAGAAGGTATAGTGGTTCAACTTCCTTCTAGGGATGATATTTCAGTTCCTGTGCAGGAGCATTTAATCGTCGAATTGTGTTCGAAATAGGGTGTACTTTTTCATTCCGCAACGTTAACACCATCGGGTTTTTTTAACACACAGAGAATTTATTCTTAAGACAAAAACGTACATAATCAAATATTTAATTTATTTTGATATCCCTGATATTAACTAGATTTGGGGGAAATTATGCGAATAAGGTGGAGAGGTCTTGAGCTTCCAGTTAGGGTAGAAGTGGAAAAAGAGACTTTGACCGAAAAATATGGTAAATTTATAGCCGCTCCTTTTGAACGCGGTTTTGGACATACAATAGGCAATAGTTTACGGAGGATTATGCTTTCGTCTTTGGAGGGTAGTGCAGTCGTTTCTGTCAAAATCAGCGGCGTAAGCCATGAGTTTACAAATATACCCGGAATCGTTGAGGACGTTACAGACATAATACTGAATATCAAAAATCTTGTAGTTAAATTGCTATCAGACCAGCCGAAGATAATAAAAATCCAGGCGAATAAAAAAGGCGAAGTTAAGGCCAAAGATATTATCGCTGACAGCGCTGTAGAAATCATAAATGATGACTTACATATAGCTACACTTTCAGAAAACGTAAATTTCAGTGTGGAGATGGAAGTTCGAAAAGGACGTGGCTATGTGACAGCGGAAGAAAATGAACAGGAAGAACAAGAGATTGGAATAATTCCCGTGGATGCACTTTTCTCAACTGTTAGAAATGTTCGCTACGCAGTAGAAGAAACGCGTGTGGGTAGGCGTACAAACTATGATAGGCTTGTTATGGAAATATGGACGAACGGTGTAACTTCTCCGGAGATAGCTCTTGTTGAGGCTGCAAAGATTATGCGAAAACATATAAATCCATTTGTCCAGTATTTTGAAATAGGACGTGAGTTACAGCAAATAGAAAAAAGATTAGGTATTGAGCCTGCTCAAGAGTTTACCGAGGAGGAGTTGAATGATAAGATGGGTATGCCAATATCTGAATTAGATTTATCTGTGCGTGCGTCCAATTGTCTTGAGACCGCAAATATAGGAACGGTAGGAGACCTTGTGACAAAAACAGAGGAACAGCTTCTTGATATAAAAAATTTCGGCAAAACCACACTAAAGGAAGTGAAAAAAAAATTAGCGCAATTGAATCTGACAATTGGGATGTCTGTAGTAATTAAACAGGGAGATAAAGGGAAAGGATAGTTCTATGAGACATAAAATGAGAGGTAGGCATTTGTCCAGAACTGCTGCTCATCGTAAGGCACTGCGGCAGAATATCACAAATAGCCTTTTTACATACGGTAGAATTATCACAACGCTCGAAAAAGCGAAGGAGACAAAGTCATTTGCCGAGAAGATAATTACACTTGTGAAAAAAGGGTTAATGAAAAAAGATACCGATAGGGCAGGATATGTCCATTGCTATCGCTTGGTACTTTCTAAATTAAGAAATGCAGAGGTTGTGAAAAAACTTTTTGGAGAGGGTACATGGCGAGAAATTGGAGGTATTGCTCAACGCTACATAAGCAGGCCTGGCGGTTATACGAGGATTCTAAAGTTATCTGGTTCTCGATTAGGTGTGCTTTCGGGAAGCAACGTTGGAAAGATACCTGTTTTAGAGTATAGAATGGAAGGGATGGAAAGAAAGTTGCGTATGATAGGAAGGCGGCTCAATGATAACGCTTCGCGCGTTATTTTTGAGTTAGTTGAATGCCCTGAGGATGCCAAATCAATTGAAGAGGTTAAGCCTGAAATCGCTGCGACATAAAAGTTAAGTAAGAAAATAAAAAATTTACTAAATCGGTTTTTACCCTTCTACTAAATAGCGCTAGTAGAAGGGTTTTTTTGTCAAAACATATATGATAAACAAGCGATTAGTCCTTGCATCAAGTTCTCCAAGACGTGTGGCTTTGCTGAAATCTTTGGGACTACACTTTGATATTGTGCCCCATACCATAGAAGAGTATATTCCTGGAGATGCTTTACCGGGAGAGTTAGCTATGCAGCTAGCTTATGTAAAGGCGGAAGATGTCGCAAAAAAAGAAAAAAATGCCATAATTATTGCGGCAGACACAGTTGTTTTACATGGTAAAGATATTTTAGGTAAGCCTAAAGATATTCGTGATGCAAAACGAATACTATCAATGCTAAGCAATTCAGACCATGACGTTGTGTCGGGTGTATGTATTATGGATACGCCATCTAAGAGGAAAGTGTTGCGAATTAGTCGTACACAGATTAAAATGAAACTTATATCAGAGGAAGAAATTGTTGCTTATATCAAATCAGGCGAACCAATGGACAAGGCTGGCGCTTATGCTATTCAGGGGGAAGGAAGAAAATTTGTTAAGCATATAAATGGAAGCCTTTCGAACGTAGTTGGGTTACCATTAGAATTAGTTCAGGAAATGCTTAATGATTTTACGAAAAATTAAAAATGCCGAAAAATTTTAGTTGGCTTATACAAGGTGAAATTGCTGGTATGGCAAGGCCATGGTCAATCGTTACAGATCTTGAATTTCTTAAAGATAATGGAATCGAGGCGATAGTGTCATTGACTCTGATTCCGCTACATAAAACTTTAATAGAGGAATTCGGATTTGAGTACAAGCATATTCCTATCCCCGATTTTACATCACCTACGCAGGATCAAATTGAAGAGTTTCTGTTCTTTGCAAATGGCCTTGTATCTTCAAAGAAGAAGATTGTTGTTCATTGCGATGCCGGAATCGGCAGAACAGGTACCATGCTTGCCTGTTACCTTGTAAGCAAAGGCCATACGGCGCTACAGGCCATTTCAGAGGTACGCAGAAGAAGGCCAGGTTCTATTGAAACACTGGAACAAGAGAATACAATAATAAAGTATGAAGAGAGGTTTGTGAAAAAGCGACATGATTAAAGATGTTTTGTCCGAAGGTTTTATTTAATTTTGCGCGGTATTTATGAAGTTTTTCTCTTTTTAGTAAAGTGTTCGTAGGCGATGATTGCAGCGCCGAGCGCCGTGGTAATCTGTGGGTCAGGTGGGACATTCAATTCAGACCCTAATTCTTGCTCCAGCGCCCTTTTTAATCCTTGATTATAAGCTGGACCACCATCAAAGAATACAGCTTCATGAACACCGATTTTCTTGACCATTGCCCCTACCCGCTTGGCAATTGATTTGTGGATGCCGGCAATAATATCTTCAACCCGTTTTCCCTGAGATAAAAGTGAAATAACCTCAGATTCGCCAAAAACTGTGCATAAACTGTTTATGTGTGGTATATCTTCTGCTTTTTCTGATAATGAACCTAGCTCATCCAGCTCTACTTCAAGCACACGGCTCATAACCTCCAAAAAACGCCCTGTACCGGCAGCACACTTATCATTCATGGCAAAATCTAACATGATACCATTCGAATCTAATGCGATTACCTTACAGTCCTGTCCACCAATATTTATGATGGTTCTTACATTTGTTTTGTCGCGCATAAGCCATTTGGCAGCCCTTGCATTTGCTGTTATTTCAGTGACTATTTCGTTGGCGAATATCATTCTGCGTCCGTATCCTGTAGCTACAGTATATAGAATTTCTTCCTCTTTCACGGCATAATTTTCCCGCAACTCGTCAAGTAAAAATTTTACTGTTTTTTTACAATTAGCTCCCGTAGAGGCTAGTCTTGTGCCGAGTATGGTGTCTCCTTGCATGATAGCGATCTTTGTTGTCGTTGAACCAATATCAATTCCTGTAAATATTTCCATAATTGTATGATGATAACTGGCATCAAAAGACAGCACAAGGCAAAAAAGAGTAGGTGTTTTCTGTTGACAAAAATGGGCATGGTTGTTTATAATTGTGCTCAGTTAATTTTTTTGCCGTAGTTGTAAGGCTTGGTAATTTTTAAATATTGTAAGGCCGCTACGAATTTTCGTTGCGGCTTTTTTATTTATAGGATTGATTTCCTAACAGGCAGTCTATTTGAGGAGTAAAATGACGCAGTTAATAAGAGGTGATATTCGAAACGTGGCAATTATAGCCCATGTTGATCATGGTAAGACCACCCTTGTGGATCAATTACTTAAGCAGAGTGGCACATTCCGGTCTAATCAGCAGATCCAAAATGTTGAATGCATTATGGACTCCAACGATCTCGAACGAGAACGAGGTATTACCATCCTTGCCAAAAATACTGCTATTAACTATAAGGGTGTCAAGATTAATATCATCGATACTCCTGGTCATGCCGATTTTGGCGGAGAAGTAGAACGTGTACTTAAAATGGCAGATGGCGTTCTACTCCTTGTGGATGCAGCAGAAGGCACTATGCCACAGACAAGATTTGTGCTTCGTAAGGCGCTACAGTGCAATTTAAAACCTCTGGTGGTTATTAATAAGATTGATCGTCCTGAGGCTCGTTGTGAAGAAGTATTGAATGAGGTCTTTGACCTTTTTGTTTCGCTGAATGCATCAGACGAGCAACTTGATTTTAAGGCGATTTACGCCAGCGGCCGGGAGGGTTATGCCAAGCTCACCCTCGAAGAGGATAGCAAAGATATTACACCGCTTCTCGATATGATTTTACACAATATTCCCAAGCCTCATGGGGATCGAAATGCGCCACTCCAGCTGCAGGTAGCGGCACTGGACTACAGTGACTACGTGGGCAGGGTTGGGATTGGCAGGATTTTTAATGGAAGTATTAATGCAGGCCAACAGGTTACTCGAATTGATAAGGACGGTAAACTTACGACACATAAAATAGTTGAGTTGTTTACCTTTACGGGACTGGGAAGGCAGTCAATAAAGTCTGCCTATGCAGGAGATATTGTTGCCGTTACAGGAATAGAAAATATTGATATTAGCGACACAGTTGCTTCTGGGGAGAACCCGCAGGCGATAACGAGGATTAATATTGATGAGCCAACGCTTTCCATGGTATTTTCTGTCAATAATTCTCCTTTCTGTGGTCAGGATGGAAAGTATGTCACCAGCCGAAACTTGAGAGAAAGACTGTACAAGGAACTCCGGTCAAATGTTGCGCTCCGGGTGGAAGATACAGAGACGCCGGATGCCTTCCGCATTTCCGGGCGCGGACTTTTACATCTATCCGTATTAATTGAAAATATGCGTCGTGAAGGATATGAATTACAGGTATCAAAACCTAAAGTGATTTTTAAAGAGATGAACGGGGAGAAGGCAGAACCTATCGAATATGTTGTTATTGATGTCCCCAGGGAGTATGAAGGTCAGGTTATCTCTATGTTAGGAGGGCGAAAAGGGGAAATGCTGAGTATGGAAACAGAAAAAGAGATCACCCATTTTGAGTTCAAAGTCCCTTCCCGTGGATTGATTGGACTGAGGAATCGTCTTCTGAGTTCAACACGTGGAGAAGCAGTCATATATCATAATTTTTATGACTATGAACTTTACAAAGGTGATATCCCCCATCGTATACAGGGTGTGCTGGTTTCAATGGCTAATGGGGAAGCGACCCCTTATTCCCTCGATGCATTACTGGCTAGGGGTATTATGTTTATAAAGCCCGGCGACCGGGTGTACGAGGGAATGATCGTAGGCGAGCATTGTGAACAGAATGATATTTCGGTTAACGTTATTAGGGCAAAGAAGGCAACGAACATTCGTTGTGCAACGGCTGACAAAGGCATTAAACTTCCCCCGCCCAGGGAATTTTCACTAGAAATGGCATTGGAATACATTGAAGATGACGAATTGATGGAAATTACTCCAAAAATATTCAGATTGAGAAAGAAGCTGCTTACTGAGAATGAACGGAGAACTAACCGAAGACAGCAACCCCTTGAATCAATTGAGGTGTGACAGAAAAAAATATAAATGTAAAGAAGTAAAGTAAATAAAAAAGCAGGCTCAACGGCCTGCTTTTTTATTTGTATGGTTTTATATAAATTATTTATTTGTTGACTAAGCTTTTAAAATCCTGACCCGGCGTAAACTTTATTGTCTTGCTTGCTTTAATCTTAATGGTCTCTCCCGTTTGTGGATTACGTCCCTTTCGAGCCTTCCTTTCTCTTACAGAAAAACTACCAAAGCCGATTAATCGTACCGCTTCGGTTTCCTTGCCCTTGCTTTTTTTAAGACCATTTTTTATGCCATCCAAAACGGCGTTTACCGCCTTTTCTCCGCATGCCTTTGAGATTTCACACTCTTTTGCCACGATTTCAATTAATTCCTGCTTATTCATTCACTACCCTCCTTTGAAAATGGTTGATAAAATTAGGAACAAGAAACGATACGTTTCGGCTAAGAATACAATAAATAAACGTGCGAATCAAGTATTTTCTTGATAATTTTAGGTGTTGAAGAATGCCGATATTGCAACGAAGTAAAAACTTTGAAAGGTTTGCTTATAGATACCGTAAGTTTCAGACCGCTGTGATTCGTAGGCATGTTTCTCACATTTGTAATTTAACTGTATAAGAAGGATCGCTGGAATTCCTTGTCTAAAGCCCATCCGACGATAATAAGTGCGGATTTTTTAATACCGGCTTGCTTAACCTTTTCTGTAACATTGGACAGTTTGGCGCTGACAATCTTCTGGTCAGGCCATGTTGCCTTATAAACAACAGCAACCGGGCAATTCATGCCGTAATGCGGGAGAAGTATTTTTGAAATCTCCTCGATTTTGTCTATACTGAGAAAAATACACAGCGTGGGTGTTGCAATTGCCAGTGCGCCCAGATGCTCCTTTTCTGGTATGGGTGTTTTACCCTCCATACGGGTAATTACAATCGTTTGGGTAACACCAGGAAGGGTTAGTTCTTGCTTTAGTA
>JAHFOW010000168.1 GCA_023261465.1 Planctomycetota bacterium | reverse complement strand
CACAAATGGGTGCTCTTTGGCCACCACTTTGCAGCGATTGCGGGAGCCGGTCCGCTGATAGGGCCGGTGCTTGCGGCGCAATTCGGTTATCTCCCGGGTTTTTTGTGGATATTGATAGGTTCGTCACTCGGAGGCGCTGTGCATGACACGGTGATTCTGGCCGCATCAGTAAGGAGAAACGGCCGGTCGCTGGCGCAGATTGCACGGGACGAAGTCGGCCCGGTTGCCGGAATTACCGCAGCAATAGCAATCTTATTTATCATCATCATTGCCCTGGCAGGATTGGGGCTCGCTGTTGTCAATGCCCTCTCCCATAGCGCCTGGGGTGCATTTACCATAGCCACAACAATACCCGTAGCGCTCTTTATGGGACTTTACCTTTACAAGATCAGGTATGGGAAAGTATTAGAAGTCAGCGTTATCGGCGTAATCCTTTTGGTGCTGGCGGTCTTTTTGGGTGGTTATATCCCCGGCTCCTTCCTTGAACCGTATTTTAATCTGGACAAAAAGCTTCTGGTCTTTCTCATGGCGCTTTATGGTTTCATTGCATCGGTACTTCCGGTATGGATGCTTCTCTGCCCCAGGGACTATCTTTCCACCTATATGAAGATAGGGACGGTTATACTCCTTGCCGTTGGCGTGATATTTTTGGCGCCCAATATCCATATGCCTGCGGTTACACAGTTTATCCACGGCGGTGGTCCTGTAATACCGGGGACGCTCTTCCCGTTTATGTTCATAACCATTGCATGTGGCGCGATATCTGGTTTCCACTCCCTCGTTTCGTCAGGCACAACCCCGAAAATGATAGAAAATGAGTCGGAGATAAAGATGATAGGTTTTGGCGCCATGCTGGCGGAAGGGTTTGTCTCGGTAATTGCCATTGTCGCCGCAACGATATTGATGCCGGGAGACTATTTTGCAATCAATACCCATCTTTCATTTGACGACCTGGCGCGTCTGGGTTTTCCCGTAAGCCATATTTCCGAACTCTCGGAGGCCGTAGGTACCGATGTTGCCGGCAGGCCGGGCGGCGCGGTTTCTCTTGCCGTCGGCATGGCCTCAATATTTTCAAGCCTTCCGGGCATGAAGTCCCTCATGCCGTATTGGTATAACTTTGCGCTCATGTTTGAGGCGCTCTTTATCCTTACAACGGTTGATACAGGCACGCGGGTCGCACGGTTTATTCTTCAGGAATTAGGCAGTTATGCCTACAAACCTTTAGGGAGAACAAGTTGG
The DNA here is from genome assembly GCA_023261465.1 of Planctomycetota bacterium. Classification (GTDB taxonomy): domain Bacteria; phylum Planctomycetota; class Brocadiia; order Brocadiales; family Brocadiaceae; genus JAHFOW01. Next base: position 5,051 of record JAHFOW010000168.1, on the reverse strand, counting down.
ATGCCCGGGACTATACTGTCAAGTCTTGTTGTAGTCGGTTCATGGGGATACCTCATCTATTCAGGAAATATATCAACCATCTGGCCGATGTTTGGCGTGGCAAATCAAATCCTGGCAGCAATTGCCTTTTGCGTGGGCACTACGGTCATCATAAAAATGAACAAACTCAAATATGCCTGGATGACATTTGTGCCGATGGTATTCATGTTTGCGACAACCTTTACGGCGTCTTACAAACTCTTCTTTGTGTTTATTGAAAAGGCAGCCATATCAATAACGCCGGAGGATGCGTTTGCCTTCCGGCTGGACGCAGTTCTCATTGCCTCAATGGCAATCCTTGCCATAATTGCCCTCTTTGACTCCGTTCATAAATGGTATGGTTATCTTTCAGGAAAAAGAGAGATTGCTACAACTGAGGTTGTTACGTGGGATCATAATTTAGAAGTGCATTGACACTGTTCCTCTTTTATTATTGTTGTATATTAAAATTAATTGTTATTTTGGTGTTAAATATGCGATAGTAATTGCAGCAATCAATGCCGATTCACGGCCATCCATATTCAAACACGCAGATCACTATATCAATCTTCAACAAGAGGAAAAAATTATGTTCTCTAACAAAAAGAGGTTCTTTAAATTTATTACAATGTTTATACAAAAAAAGTGTTCGTTCATTTTTTTCCCCATTATATTTTTATTTACCTTTACGGTTCCGGTTTATCCTGAGGAAATATTAATACCCGGAGACAAAAAACTGGAAGCCGAATTCATTGGCGTAAGTAATAACACCAAAACAGAAAATGAATTTCATCTTTATGTGACGGATGGTTATCAGGAAATGGCCGATGGAGAATTTATTTATTTTTGGGGATATACGCACGCAAAAGATTTTTCTGATGTAGGAGAAATAAAAACAAAAGAAGAACGAGATGCAAAATTATTACCAATAAAAGTGCCGGGTGACGAGATACGTCTTACTTCAGGTAAGAATTATGTTGTCGTTTTGCACAATGCGGGATGGTATGAGACAGAAAAACAATCGGGTATTAATCACGTTGCACATACCATTCATTTCCACGGGTTAGATCTATTACCTGCTGTTGATGGCGTGCCAAATTTACCGTACACTCCAGTCTTTCCCGGTGAAATATTCCGATATTTTTTAACCATACCAGAAGACCTCGAAGGTTCATATTTTGGGCATTGTCATGTTGATACAACGAACCACATGATGGCCGGAATGTATTTCCCAATAATTATTGAAAAAACCCCCAATGAAATCTATGGGTATAAGTTTGATAGAGAATATACCCTTTTCATGAGTGAAGTTGACAGCGGGTATATGGAGATGCTCAGAACTGAGGGAAATACAAGACGTGGATTAGATTGGAAGTCGAATTATTTTATGCTCAATGGTAGGATATTCATGGATGATTTGACTAATCCATTGTCAACAATTAACGACCCTAAGACAAGAATCGTTGCATACGAAGGAGAAACCGTCTTGATCAGATTAATAGCCGTAGGATATAACCATATCTATTCATGGCATCCACACGGATATCATGGATTAGTAATCGGTACGGATGGAAGAAAATTAAGCTATCCATACGAAAAAGATACCTTGCTTATTGGGTCGGGCGAGAGATATGACATTTTGTATAAGATTCCCGATTTTTCTTCTCAGCGGAAATGCCTGTCGTGCAATTATGGACCGGGTATCAGCATTGCCCATGACCACAATATGATGGGAATGGTCAGTCAGGGGATATATCCGCATGGACCACAAACTATTTTTGACATAAGGCAAAAAAGCGTGAAACCAGAAAACTAGTATATCGTTTCAAAAAAAGTATACGGCAGATTTGTCATTTACATTTTTATCTTCATCAGATATGCAACAACAGCTAACGTCACACTCAGGACAATGCGATAATACCCAAACCATTTGAAGCCATGCTTATTCAGAAAGCCAACAAAAGCCTTAATTGCGAACAGAGCCACGACAAATGCCACGAGACTTCCCAGTATCAGGATTGCAATATCATGATGTTGGATTGTCTTATATGATCCCATCAACTTCTTAGCGCTAGCGCCAAGCATCGTCGGAACGGCGAGAAAAAACGAAAATTCTGCTGCTGTTCTCCTGTTAAGCCCTACCGTCATTCCTCCTATGATGGTTGCCCCTGCACGTGATACACCCGGTATCATCGCTATACATTGAAAGCAACCGATTTTAAAACTTTGCATCCAGGATACTTCCTGTTCTTCTGTTTCGCTGGCGTGCTTAAACCATTGATCAACAAAAATCAGGACGATGCCTCCGATGAATAGTGTAACAACCACTACCCATGCATTTTCTAATAAAGCATCAATATGATCGCCCAGGAGAAAGCCTGCAACTGCTGCAGGGATGAATGCGAGCGCTAATTTTAAGTAAAATTTGAAAGAGGTAAAAAATTTACGCCGGTAAAGTACCACCACCGATAAAATAGCGCCTAATTGTATGACGATCTCAAAATTCTTCGTAAGGGTATCCCTGCTGATTCCCATAAACGTAGAAGCAATCACCATGTGGCCGGTTGATGAAATGGGTAAAAACTCAGTAACGCCTTCGATAATGGCAAGTATTATTGCTTGTAAATAGGTCATGTATTATCTTCCTCTTCTTTAATTAAATTTGTTCTCGGATACTAACAAAGTATTTTTTCGTGTAAATAGCGGTTATTTACAAATAAATCTTAAAAATATAATATCTCAGCCAAATATAAATATTTGATAAGACAATCATCTCTATGGTGAGGGGTATTCCATAGATAAGATATTTTTTGAATGATACGGGATATCCCGCCCTTTCTGCAAGGCCAAGGGTGACGACATTTGCAGAAGCCCCAATGGGTGTTGCATTCCCCCCAAGGCAGATCCCTAGCGCTAAAGACCACCACACTGGCATAAGTGTCGGGTGCTGGACAATTGCTTTAAAGTCCAATCCGGAGGGTAATACTGCCTGTGCCATGTTTATAACAAGGGGAATTATGCTGGTGATTAAAATGGTATTTTCAACAACGGTCGAAACGAGAGCAGAAAACCATAAGATGACAATCGCTGTAAAAAACATATTTTCTGCATTTGGCTTTGTTAATGAAACCATGCTATCCGAGATCTTAGAAATCAATCCCACCTTAATAACGCCGCTTACAACAATAAACAGACCGATAAAATAGAAGAGGGTTGACCACTCTAATTCCTTTAATATGTTTTGCGCGTTTTCCCCTGATAGAATGAGTAAAACACCAGCCCCTAAGAGGGCAACTGTCGCAGGTTCAATATTGAGTTTGTCATTGAAGATGAACCCCGGGATGACCAGCCCTAATACACAGGCAGACTTTATCAACAAACTATAGTTTTTGATAAGATTGTGTTCATTTATGGCCAGTACCCTTTGTCTCACTTCCTCTTTTACCCGGAGTTTTCTGCCGAAGAGGAGTTTTATAGTCAGAATGAAGAATGAAAAAACAAAGAGTACGGCGGGCGTCATGTGATAGATAAAATCCATAAATGTCAGATGCACTTTACTGGCAATTAATATATTAGGTGGACCGCCAATGAGCGTGGCCGTACCGCCAAGACTGGAGGCCATAATTTCAGACAATAAAAATGGAAAAGGGTCCAGCTCCAGTTCATCGGCTATAAATAAACTCACAGGAATTATGATAAGTACCGTGGTTAAGTTATTGAGGAAGGAAGAGAAGATTACCGTTATACTGGTAAAAAGAATAAGAATCCATATAGGTTTCCCTCTGGATAGTTTTGCGGTTTTTATCGCCAGAAATTGGAATATACCTGTTTTGCTGAGGATATTGACGATAATCATCATGCCGATTAGGAGAAATATAACATTGTAGTCGATGGCATATTTATCTTCGTAGAAGGCCTCATGCTGAGTAACTATTTTGAGTACCATCATCAAACCGGCGCCAACTATTGCGACTTTTGTTTTATCAAGCCTTTCAGAGATAATTAATCCGAAGGATACAATAAAAATGCCCGTGGCAATCCAAAAGAACATGAGCTTGTTTCCTTAAAAAATATTCAATCTCTCATCAGTATATTCATTATATATCTTATCAGGTTAATAAGATGCACAATCCCGATGACTTTACTATCCCTGACTACAGGAAGAGTGCGTATCTTATGAACAACCATAAGGGCAGCAGCCTTAATTACCGTATCATCTTCATGTACCGACAAGATTGTTTTTGTCATAATTTCTGCGATAGCCAAGTTTCTATTTTCCAGGCATTTTTTTTCTAAATAATTTTCATCCATTGCCGGGATAAGCAGCGCATCCATGGATAAATACTTGGGTATAAGAACTTTTACAAGGTCCGCTTCAGTTACAACCCCTACCAGCTTATCTTCTTTATCAACTACAAAAACAACGCGATACTTAACCTCATCGAGTGTTTTTATAAGATGTTCAAAGGTATCCGAGGTTCGCAGGAGATTTGGAGATGCGTCCATAATATCTTTCACCCTCATAATCTTTCACTCCTAAGATTTGTTGATTCAAATTACCCGCTATTTAATTTCTCCATAAAATAACATTAAACATGATGAAATTAAAGGTAAATTTAGAGATTTAAGTTTACATGAAATGGCATATTCAATAATAAAGTGGCCATTTAAGGTTAGTGTTTTTTACGCATACGGAGGGTTTTTTCACAAATTCTTTACCATATTCTAAAAATTCAAACCCCGGAATTTTATTGACACATAATAATGAGAAAGATATATTGTAGGGATTATAATACTTTATTGATTTAGATAGTGTGGGTTCGACTCCAGCAAACCTTTATCAATTACATTATAAAAGCCTTGTTCTGAGAGTACATCCAGAACAGGGCTTTTTCCCTATTAAAGTCTCATTTTGCGTGGATGTAGCTTTTTTAACTAAATTTTTCTTGTTTGACATAATAAATATTTTCACTCTGAGAATTTGACGCCCCTCAAGTTATACTTTTTACACTACTCTTACATTCAACATGTAA
>JAHFOW010000167.1 GCA_023261465.1 Planctomycetota bacterium | reverse complement strand
TAATTCTGCGCCGAGGAATTTGTGAAGGGTTTCTAAAATGACCTGCTGGACAACATCAACTTCTTCGCTTTTGAGTGTGCGGTCTTGCGCTTGAAAACAGAGGTTAAAGGCAATGCTTTTTTTCCCCTGCGGCACTTGCTTGCCACGGAAAACATCAAAGAATTTTATTTCTTTAAAAAACGACGCCTTCGTGTTGCTAACACATCCTTCTATAGACGCCCACGTTACTGCCTCATCAACGACAATTGCAAGGTCTCGTGAAATAGATGGATACGGTGACATGGTTTGGTACTTTTTCGAAAAATTTGATTTTTCAACTAATAGATCCATATCTAATTCCGCAATGCAAGGCGATGTTCTTAATTCTGAATTTTTACTGGCTTCGCCCATATATCCAATGGTTACGCTGCCCACCTGAATTCTGGCAGCCCTTTCGTTCTGAAATAACAAAGGCTCTGAAAAAGCTGTCCAATCACACCGCGAAGATATCCCCAAATTTAATAATAACGCCTCAACAATTCCCTTTAATGTTAAAAAATCCGTATCGGCTAATAAGGACAAACAGGTCTTTTCATGTGGTAGTTTATCGCCCTGAAGATAGACCTTTGCAATTTCAAAGATGTTTATCTGTTCCGCTCCATGATTTGTGTTAAACCGCTTCACGCCAATAAGACTGGGCAGGAGGGATGTTCGCAAACGGCTCTCCTCAGTCCTAAGTGGATTGGCAATATCAATACCTTCTTTATCAGACCATAGCTTTGCCGATTGCAACGGAGAAACATCAACAATGCTGTAGGTTTTAACTTCGTAAAATCCCCGGTGAACCAAAAACTCCCAAAGGGCATCATCGACCAGCTCAAATTTACTTTTTGAGCTGCTCCGAACGCTAATGGCAGTCTTTACGGGCACATTATCATATCCGTAAATCCTGGCAATTTCTTCGATAAGGTCAATCTCACGATCAATATCGCCACGAAAACCAGGAACTTCGATGTCAATAAAATTATCTACGGAATTGATAATTGTAAACTGGAGCTTTTTTAATATATCAACGGCAATATCTTTTTTTATTTCAATACCTAATATTTTGTGGAGTCTTTCCAAACGGAGGGTAACTTTCCTTGCTTCATAACTCCTCGATTTTATATCAAGAATTCCGCCACCGGCCTCCCCACCTGCAAGGTCTTTCACAAGCTTCACAGTCCGCCGGGAGGTAAAATCAATACCTTCAGGATCTGTGCCGCGTTCGAAGCGATACGATGAATCAGAAACAACCCCCAACGCCGTAGCTGTTCGCCTGATCTGTCCCGGCTCAAACTCTGCACATTCAATAAGAATATTTCTGGTCGAATCCGTAACTTCCGTCTCCTTGCCTCCCATGATTCCAGCAACTGCAATGGGTTTCTTACCATCTGCAATAACCAGCATGTCATGGAAGAGCGCCCGTCTCGCTCCATTTATAAGAACAATTTCTTCCCCGCTCTTTGCCTTTCTCACAACAATTTTTTGATCTGATAGTTTGTCCAAATCAAAGGCGTGAACAGGCTGACCGGTTTCTATCATAACGTAGTTGGTAATATCAACCACATTATTCACAGGCCGAAGGCCTATGCACTTCAATCTTTTTTGCATCCATTCGGGAGACTGTCCTACTGTAACACGCCGTATTATCCGAGCTGTATAGTGAGGACATAAGAATTGATCGTCAACAGCGGTATGAAATAATTTTGATATGTCAGCGCTTTCAGCGGTAAAATTTGTTTCCGGAAGGCGCAACGCCCCGCCTACCACCGCGGCAACTTCTCGTGCGATACCTATTATCCCCAGACAATCGGGACGATTCGAGGTAACTTCTATCTCTAAACAAAAGTCATCTTCTATGGGTTGTACACTGGCAACAACCAATCCCACCCTGGTTAATCTATCAGCCAGTTCATTCGGGGATAAATAAAAACAAACATATTCTTTAAGCCAGTTATAAGTAATCTTCATTTAAAATTGCGACAAAAAACGCATGTTGTTTTCATAAAAAAGACGAATGTCATCAATTCCATACTTGAGCATGGTTACTCGCTCAACGCCCATTCCAAAAGCAAAGCCCGTGTATTTTTCCGCATCATAATGAACAGCCTTAAATACATTCGGGTCAACCATGCCAGCCCCTAAAATTTCTACCCATCCGCTGTATGAACATACGCCGCATCCCTTGCCACCACAGATAGAACAGGAAATATCGACTTCTGCGCTTGGTTCGGTAAAAGGGAAGAATGATGGCCTGAGACGCATCCGAATATCTTGGCCGAAATATGTCTTGATGAATTGGCTTAAAACGCCCTTCAGGTCAGCGAAGCTTACCCCTTCGTCCACCAGCAATCCTTCAACCTGGTGAAACATAAAGGAGTGCCGCGCATCAACGGTATCAGGTCTATACACCCTGCCCGGAGCGATGATACGAACAGGCGGTTTTTGCTTTTCCATGATGCGAATCTGAACGGTAGAAGTTTGACTTCTCAAAAGTACGTCATTTTTTATGTAAAACGTATCAAAATCTGTTCGTGAAGGATGGTCGGCGGGAATATTTAAGGCGTCAAAATTATAGTACTCTAATTCTACTTCCGGTCCATAGGCCACATCAAAACCTAAACGCGCAAAAACCTCTTTAATTTCTTCAATTGTTTGAGTGAGGGGATGTTTTCTTCCTGAATGAATTTGTTTGCCAGGTAATGTTATATCAAATAGTTCCTTTTTGACTTGAGGCGCAGATACTAATGACAATTTTCGTGTACAATCTTCAAGAACCTCAGCGACTTCATTCTTGAAATTATTTATCTGATGCCCAAACGTTGCCCGTTGTTCTCCTGGCAACGCTGGAATAAGCTTCATAAAATCGGCAACAATACCTTTTCTACCAAGATACTTTATTTTAATCTGTTCAACATCATTCAGGATGGTAGCAGCTTTAACTTCATTCTGGAAGCTTTTTCTTGCTGCCTCTAGTTTTGTTAACATTTTAAGCCAATGCTTTTACCTGCTCTACAAGCCTATCAAAGGCAGGCTTATCGTTTACAGCCATTTCCGCCAACATCTTCCTGTTTAAGGTTATATTAGCCTTTATTAATCCCCGGATAAAACGGCTATAAGGCATGCCCCTTTCGCGAACTGCAGCACTAATCCTCGTAATCCACAGTTCTCTAAATTTCCTTTTACGAGCCTTTCTGTCTCTAAACGAAAATACCATAGCACGTATATACGTTTCCATGGCCTTGCGATAGAGATTGCCCCTTCCCCCCCAGTAACCTTCCGTTTTGTTTAATAATCTTTTTCTTGACCTTTTTCTCGCACAACCTTTTGTTGCTCTTGGCATAATTAAATTCTTTCCCTTAAAAACTAACCAAAATTATAAATTGTGTAAAGCCCTTTTCATGATTTTACTAAATGCATCCGAGACCCCTGCTTTTTTCCTCAAATGCTCCCTCTTTCTTCCTGTTTTCCCTGACAATAAATGCCCTTTACCGGCCTTCTGTCTTGATATTTTACCCTTTGCGCTCACTGTTACCCTTTTTTTAAGTCCTTTATGCGTTTTTAATTTTGGCATGATACCAGAACCTCCTCAAAATCAGATTTTATTATTTTTAACCTCTGTCAAGCTTTCCCATAAACCGATTATGACTGCATGTATAACTCTTTTACTTGGGAGCTAAAATCATTCCCATCCTGCGTTCATCGGATATCCTGTCTTTTTCTACTTTTGCAATATCCTCCAAAGCAGCAGCGATTACCTTTAATATTCCATCGCCCAGTTCTGAGTGAACCCGCTCACGCCCTTTAAACATCATATTGATGAGCACACGGTCTTTTTTTTCTAAAAACTTCCTTGCCTGCTTAATCTTTGTTTGAATGTCATGCTCGCTTGTCTTTGGCCGTATTCTGAGTTCTTTCAATTGTACAACATGTTGTTTCTGGTGCGTTTTTTTCTTTTGTTTATATTTAAATTTTCCGTAGTTCATTATGCGACAAACTGGCGGATTTGCATCAGGGGCGACTTCGACAAGGTCCAACTCGACGCTTTTTGCTTTTACAATGGCCTCGTCTCTACTAATTAGCCCGACCTGCACTCCATTTTCATCTATTAAGCGCACTGACGTGGCACGGATACGATCATTAATTCTTAAATCTTGTGAAATGTATGTTTTCCTCCTAATAAAGGCAAAATAAAATTATCTTTTTTCGTAAATTTCACTTTCCATATTTTTAAGAAAATCCTCAACGGGAATTGCCCCCTCATTTCCCTTTTTCCTGCTCCTTACGGAAACAGTATTTCCCTCTGCTTCTTTATCACCAACAATTAAAAGATAAGGAATTTTCTGAAGGGTGCCTTCCCGGATTTTATAATTAACCTTAGCGCTGCTGGTATCACATTCTACCCTAAAATTCTTTGAAAGCAACAGCAGATACAATTTTTTTGCGTAATCAATATGCGCATCGGTAATTGGTAATATTCTCATTTGAATTGGCGCCAGCCATAAGGGAAAATCACCTGCATAGTGTTCTATCAGACAACCAACAAAACGCTCCATCGCCCCCAGAACTGTTCGGTGAATCATCACCACGCGATGATGAAATCCATCAGGGCCAACATAATTAACATCGAATCTTTCCGGAAGATTAAAATCAACCTGAATCGTGGGCCCCTGCCAGCCACGCCCAATGGCATCCTTGACCTTAATATCAATAGCCGGACCGTAGAACTTCGCCTCGCCTTCCATGCGCGTATATCGCAAACCCATTTTATCCAAGGCAATTCTCAATGCATTTTCCGCGTGTTCCCAAACTTCGTCCCGACCAATATACTTTTCCTTTTCTCCTTTTCCACGGACGCTTAGTTCTATCTCATATTCTTTAAATCCGAAGCTGGAAAGCATAAATTGGGCAAGTTCTATTACTCCAAGAATCTCGGTCTCTAGTTGATCGGGGGTACAAAAAATATGCGCATCGTCTTGCGTAAAACCACGCACGCGTAATAATCCATGAAGTACACCAGACCTTTCATATCGGTATACAGTTCCTAATTCTCCCCACCGCAAAGGTAAATCCCGATAACTCCTCAGATGGGTCTTATACATGAGCACGGCAAAAGGACAATTCATGGGCTTCAAAATGTACTCTTGCCCTTCTACATCAATCGGCGCGTACATGCTCTCACGATAAAAATTCCAGTGACCGCTGGTCTTCCATAAATTTATCTTTGCAATATGAGGACTATAAACAATATCGTATCCCCTTTTAAAATGTTCTTCTCTCCAGAAATTTTCAACAATATTCCGTATTCTTGCACCCTTAGGATGCCAGAAAGTCAAACCGGGACCACCTTCTTCATGAAAACTAAAAAGGTCTAAATCTTTTCCGATTTTTCTGTGATCGCGCTTTTCAGCCTCTTCTAAAAACTTCAGGTATTTATCAAGGTCCGCCTGAGTAAAAAACGCCGTACCGTAAATACGCTGAAGCATGGGGTTGGTTTCCTTCCCACGCCAATAAGCGCCTGCCACGCTCAGGAGTTTAAATGCCCTGACCTTTCCGGTACTCTGGATGTGAGGGCCGCGACAGAGATCTACAAACTCACCCTGTTTATAAAAAGAAACCTTTTCATCTTCAATATCTTTAATAATTTCAACTTTATATGGTTGCCCAAGGGCATCCATATCCTTAATCGCCTCATTACGGGGTAATTCCGACCTTTCAAAGGAGATATTGTCCTGAATGATCTTCTTCATCTCCTCTTCAATCTTTTTGAGGTCATCATCTGTCAAACTGTGGTGGAGATCAAAATCATAGTAAAACCCGTTTTCTATGGTTGGTCCAATACCAAGTTTAACATCCGGGAAAAGGCGGCGCACTGCCTGCGCCATGATATGAGATATGCTGTGGCGAAGGATATCGAGCCCTTCCTCTGAATCTTCGGCAGCCACCGACAATGTACTATCTTCCTTAATCATAAAATAAAAAGTTTATTGTTATCTTCTAAAATAACTTTCAAAACCTCAAAATACTTTCACGTACGGCAATTTTTCAAAAATACCCCAAATATGGTGGGCGATACTGGACTCGAACCAGTGACCTCTTGCTTGTCGAGCAAGCGCTCTAGCCAACTGAGCTAATCGCCCTAAGTATTATTTTGTTTAAATGAAACGCAAACTTCTTCCGAAATCTTTTAATCTATCATACTTAGGTTCAAAAATGCTAACAGAAATGAATTGTAATGTCAAGGAAAAATGACTTTGCAGTGCTTTAGAATACTTGATTTTACAGGATTTAGATTTAAT
>JAHFOW010000166.1 GCA_023261465.1 Planctomycetota bacterium | reverse complement strand
TATGAAAGATTTTCCGGGCACCTTTTGCCAATTTGTCAAGAGAAATATCTCCTCAAAACAGTCTTTCTTTCTTGTTTTTTCTGATACCAGTAGTACGCAATTTCCTAACCGGACAACGCTGTGTCGTAATTAAACGTAGAAAGATATAAAGACGGGCAAGCGGAATTTGCCCGCATCAAACACACCCCTAAATCCCCTCTTGATAGAGGGGACTTTTGATCTCCCCTCTAAAAAGAGGGGCCGGGGGTGTGTTTCAATTCGGCAAAATGCTTCAGTCTTACGGTAAACACAAAGAATTCATCGGATATTATTTTTCAAAAAACTAAATTGTTACCAAAAATCAAATTGTCTTGATTGCCTTGAAATTACTGATAAAATTAAGGTCAACAAAAACAGACAGGAACTCCCGAAAACATTTAAAAACGCGTGGACATTATTGAGGAAAATATCATGGCCGGCTTATATGAAAGGTTATTAGTCTCTGCATATATCATCTTTGTTGTCGTTCTCCTGTGCTTTATTATCATGTCATCACTGTACGGACGAAGGGCACATAAAACGCTGCCACCCGAAAACTAGGCCACTGCAAAAAGGATAACTATCCACACACGATCAAAGGAAACGAAAATGAAAATAACCACAGATGAAAAAGTATTACGTTTTGAAAATTTAACAATATCTAAAGATGTACGGAAGGCTATAGAGTCCCTTGGTTTCGAAGAGGCGACTCCCATTCAGGCTCAGGCTATTCCCTATATTTTAGAAGGAAGAGATGTTATCGGACAGGCGCAGACAGGCACGGGAAAAACGGCAGCCTTTGGAATTCCAGCGCTTGACATGCTCGATGCGGAAAACAGAAAATTGCAGGCTGTAGTTTTATGTCCTACCCGGGAACTGGCAATCCAGGTGGCGGAAGAACTCAAGAAGCTTGCGAAATACAAAAAGGATACAGAGATACTCCCTATCTATGGCGGTCAGGCTATAGACCGGCAGATCAGGGTATTGAAGAAAGGGGTACAAATTATTGTCGGCACTCCCGGCCGGGTAATAGACCATCTGGAACGGCAAACATTGAAAATGGATAAGGTAAAAATGGTCGTTTTAGACGAGGCAGACGAAATGCTGGATATGGGTTTTCGTGAGGATATAGAATTGATTTTAAAGAAGATTCCCAAGCAGCGGCAAATCGTCCTTTTCTCTGCAACTATGCCTAAGGCAATATTGGATCTTGCGCACAAATATCAAAATAATCCGCAGATCGTAAAAGTAGTACACAAAGAATTAACCGTTCCCAGCGTTGAGCAATTTTATTTTGAACTCAATGAATCATCAAAACCTGATATTTTATCACGCCTGATGGATATCTATAATCTGAAATCATCGCTGGTGTTTTGCAATACTAAAAGACGCGTCGATAAATTAGTAGAGGACATGCAGACAAGAGGATACCTTGCCGACGGTCTGCATGGGGATTTGAAGCAAATGCAGAGAGACAACGTCATGTCCAAGTTTAGAAAAGGCACTATAGAAATGTTAGTGGCAACCGACGTTGCTGCGCGGGGCATTGACGTTGAAAATGTGGAGGCGGTGTTTAACTATGACGTGCCGCTCGATGAAGAACAGTATGTACACAGGATTGGAAGAACCGGAAGGGCGGGAAAAACCGGACGCGCATTCACCTTCGTGGTAGGAAGGGATATTTATCAAATAAAGGATATCCAGCGATACACCAAGGCAAAAATAACACCCCAAAAGGTTCCAACCGTTCACGATGTAAAAGAAATCAGGACAGACCTGATGCTTCAAAAAGTAAAAGACGTTATACAGGCAGGACACATGGGAAAATATGTTCACTGGATAGAAGAATTACTCGAAGAAAATTATACTGCATTGGACGTGGCCGCATCTTTGTTAAAAATCGTTATGGGTGATGAAGAAAACGAGAAACAGTTCCAGGATGAGAAGAGTTCCAGAGGCGCAAAAACCAGTGAAGATATGGATAGATTGTTTATTAACATAGGAAGAAAAGAAAAAATCAATCCAAAAGATATTTTGGCAAGCATTGCGGAGAATACCGGTATTTCAGGTAAATTAATAGGCGCTATTGATATTTACGATAAATTTACTTTTGTAGACGTATCGAGCAAACATTCAGAAGAAATCCAAAACGCCATGGAAGATGTTAGAATTAAGGGAAAAAGAATTTCCGTAGAACCCGCGAATAAGAAATCTGAGGAGTTTTAATGTATAATTTGTTTTCTCACGTGTAACCCCGGACATTCGTCTGTTTTTCGCCGCGAAGACACAAAGAAAATACTTCTGCGCCTTCGTGGAAATTTTGAGACTCCGGTTTAATGTAAAGGAATTTTACTCTTGTACAGATTACCCGCCACCCTTTTAATCGTATGTTTCATGAGTAGTTTCAGGTGTGTACCCTTTGGTTTCACTCCTCTGTTATGCGATGTATGTGCAACTGATGTAAATTCAAAAACCGTTTGGGATACGGATGTCCGGGATACCGGACTTGCAAATGCTGCCTTACAAATCGCCCGTGAATCTTACCCTGAAATAGACACTGAACAATCCCTGAAAAAGCTGAACACCATTATCAATAATATCAGGACAACCCTCGGCGATGAAACCGAACCTGAGCAAATCATCAAGACTATTAATCTGACGCTTTTCAATGAACTCCAATTCAAATATGTACAAACGGGGAATCTCGAACACATCTCTTTAAACAAGGTACTGGATACGGGCATTGGCAATTGTGTCGGTCTTTCGATCCTCTATCTGTGCATAGCAGAAGGCTTGCACCTCCCTTTTTACGGCGTAAGCGTACCGGAGCATATATTTGTACGCTATGACGACGGTGACTTCCGGAGAAATATTGAGACCGGTTACGAAGGTATGGCCACCCCGGACAGCTACTATACAAATATGCCCGGCAAACGCATATCACAACTAAGCGTCAAAAAAGGGTATTACCTCAAGAACCTCGCCACCAACGAGGTCATTGCCAATATCTACCTTAACCGCTCGATTATACAAAAGGAACGGGGTAATATAGACGCCGCCCTGAAGGACGTCAATCGGGCTATAGAATTACACGGCAATGACGCCGTTGCGTTCTGTGACCGAGGGGTAATTTATGAGAAGATGGAGGATGAGGAACGTGCGCTCGAAGATTATGATAAAGCTATCGCCCTGAACCCCGATTATGCGCCTACCTACTACAATCGCGGCTCTGTTTATGCCGCTCTGGAGACATTTGACAAGGCCATCATGGACTACAGCAAGGCCATATCCCTTGACTCAAACGCCATTCTCTCCTACTACAATCGTGGCGTTGCCTTTGAAATGATCGGCCGGGAAGACCTTGTCATCGAAGATATGAACAAGACTATTTCTTTAGCCCCTGCATTTGCCGATGCCTATGCCCACCGCGGTCTTGCCTATGCCAAATCGGGCGAATCTGAGAAGGCCATGGCAGACTTTGACAAGGCGCTCGAACTCAATCCCAACCACACCGAAATTTATATGAAGAGAGGCATCCTGTATGCAGATTTGCAACAGTTTGACGAATCAATTAAAGATTTGACCGCCTTCATCCAGCATACGCCCGACAATGCCTTCGCTTACTATCTCCGCGCAAAGGCGTATCGGGGAAAAGACGATAATGAAAATGCCATGAAGGACTATGACAAAGTTATAGAACTGAGTCCCCGGCTGGCAGGCGTCTATTTTGAACGGGGGTATCTGAAGAACCAAATGGGAAAACATTACGATGCAATGGAAGACTTTAATACCTCTATCGAACTCTTTCCTTACAACCCCTTAGCGTATCTTTACCGGGGAGACACCTTTTACCTGCTGGAAAACAACGAGAAGGCAATCCATGACTATCAGACCTATTTAAAACTCAACCCTGATGCCTCTGATGCGGAGGAAATAAAAGGCAAAATAGAAGATATAAAAAATTCACGGTAACAGAATCCGCCAGGATTGAGTGTAGAGACGCAAAAACCTTGCGTCCCTACATCATCGTTTTCTGACGGTTGGACGGAGAAACAAAACCCAACATTTTGCAAATCACGAAAACTTCACATACCCCTTTTCTTCCAGGTGCTTTATTATAGCCCTTGTTGATTCCTCAATAGACATCTTTGATGTATCAATCGTAATCTCCGGGCTGAGCGGTTCTTCGTACGGCGCTGATATGCCGGTAAACTCCTTAACCTCGCCCTTGCGCGCCTTTTTATAAAGCCCTTTTGTATCCCGCTCCTCACAAACCTCCAGAGGACATTTTATATAGACCTCGATAAATTCCCCCTCTTTTAAGAGCTTTCGGGCGTTATCCCTGTCCTGCCGGTAGGGCGATATAAACGCTGTTATGGTTATAATATTTGCATCGGTAAACAGCTTCGCAACCTCGCCGATGCGGCGGATATTTTCAGAACGGTCTTCGGGCGAGAAGCCAAGATTTTTATTCAGGCCAAAACGTATATTATCACCATCGAGTATGTATGCCTGATGTTTATTTTCCAGGAGGGCATGCTCAAGCTCAACGGCAATGGTTGATTTACCAGAGCCCGATAAACCCGTAAGCCATATAGTGACCCCCTTTTGTTTCATCAATTTTGTCCTGTCCTCTTTGGTAATCTTGCCATGATGCCATTTAATGTTAGTAGATTTCTGCTCTGACATGGTGTCTCCTTTTTAAAAGTATCATCGAACTAAATAAATAATTCCCAGGCGTATATGTTATGGTAGAAGCAAAGCATTTATTCGAAGCCGTTATGCTCCATGCTTATTTGGAATAAAGATAGCTTCGACACTTTACAGCACAATAATATAGTTACATTTTAAAGTTTTGAATAATATAAGAACAATCCTGAAAATGCAACCCTTTTTTACTTAAGTGTATTGGTATTTCAAACTTGCCACATCCCCCTTTCTCCCTATAAACGATAACCCAAAATGAAGGATCAATTTAACCGTGTTTTGAATAACGAATAAGAAATTTAGAATTAAGAGGTTTTCTTATCCTCCTTCGACATTCGTTATTCCTTGTTCGATATTTGCAGGTAAGGGGTTCCTGATATCAACCGAAATCAAGGAGACACAATTTTCTCCGTTAATTTTAACAATACTATTTGACAAGAAGCGATAAAATGGATACAAATATATATCGTAAAATCGGGGCGTGGCTCAGTTTGGCTAGAGCGCGACGTTCGGGACGTCGAGGTCGGAGGTTCAAATCCTCTCGCCCCGATCATTTATGTGTAAAATTTCCAAGAGATAATCATCCCTCTCTCTGATAGATAGCGTTGCTTTTCAAATGTTTTCAAAACTTGGTTTTTGGCATTATCTATTAATCATTATACCGGCGCCCATTGTTGCTTCCTATAGTCATTTCCCCCCTTATGTTACTTTTGTTTTAGCCGCCGCAGTCCTAGTGCCTCTTGCCTATTTTTTAAGCGAGGCTACCGAGGTAATCGCCGAAAATACAGGAGAGCACTTTTCTGGTATTATCAATGTCACCTTTGGCAATACCGCAGAATTGGTTATTGCTATTCTTGCCATTAAAAGTGGTTTGATTGATATCGTAAAATATGCGCTGATCGGCGCAATTATCGGCAAAATCCTCCTTGTTCTCGGGTCAAGCATCTTTATCGGCGGCTTAAAATTCGGGGATCTGGCGCTCAACCCAACCCTTACCAACCACACCATTATCCATCTTGCCATGGCCGCAATGTGCTTTGGAATCCCCACCGTATTTGCAAAACACGACATGCTCATCTATATCAATAAATATAGTATCAGTATCGCCATCGTTTTGCTTCTGGTCTATTTTGTCGGCATGATGTATACCATCATGAATCGTAAAGATAAGGAATCATCACGGGTTATCCAGGAGGCTATTGCATCTACGGCTCCGGGGTGGGGTATGTTAAAGAGCCTCGTTGTCCTTGTTTTAACAACGGGAGGAATTGTTTATATCTCAGGCATATTGGTAAATCAGATCGAACCCCTCATTGCATCCACACACATCCCATCGGACTTCGTGGGTTTAATTATCTTGCCATTAGTCGGTAATGTGGCAGAACTGTCAGTAGCTACAAGCAGCGCCATTAAAAACAGGATCAACCTGAGCCTTACCATTGCAGGAGAAAGCAGCACCCAAATAGCCCTCTTTGTATCACCTATCTGCGTGCTTACTGCCGGGCTCTTCGGCCAGAATTTTAATCTGATATTTAGCAAAATTGAATTAGTTACCCTTGGCATGTCTATTGGCGGCACCTGGCTTGTCGTCCATGATAATAAAA
>JAHFOW010000165.1 GCA_023261465.1 Planctomycetota bacterium | reverse complement strand
TGGGAACAGTCCCCCAGATTTGCATGTCTGTTGGACATGAAACTGCTCAGGAGACAACGTCCTGAATATGACATACACATAGCGCCATGGACAAACACCTCGGTTTCCGTCTTTTTGACCTGGGTAATTTCTTTAATTTCTCCCAGGGTTAATTCACGCGCAAGTACCGTCCTTTTCACGCCCAGTTGATGCCAAAACTCAACGGATTTTACATTGGTAGTGTTTGCCTGGGTGCTTATGTGAACGGGAACATGCGGAACGGTTTCCCTGACCGTCAGAAAGATACCTGGGTCTGAAACAATTACTGCATCCACAGGGATTTCGGCCAGTTTTTCCAGATATGCGCGTACGCCGCGTATATGATAATTCCGCGCAAATATATTTAAAACAATATATATCTTTTTTCCCCGCCGGTGAACCCAATCGGTAGCCTCTTTGATTTCCGGTAAGGTTAGATTCGAAGCTCCCATGCGGAGGTTGAACCCTTCTCCCCCGGCATACACTGCGTCAGCGCCATATTCGATTGCAGTCTTAAGCTTTTCCAGGTCGCCAGCCGGCGCGACGAGTTCGGGCTTCTTATATGAGGTGTTATTTACAGATATCATGAAATATACAAATATCCCCAGCAAGAATATACCATCAAGTTAATCCCCCTGAGCAAGGGAGGATTCAGGGGGCTTTATTTGTCGCCTTGCCAAATAATCCTGCAATATCAATTGTGCGGCAACCATATCAACCCGGACCTTCCGTTTTTTTCGGGAAAGGTTTCCTTCCAGAAGCGCCCTTTCTGCCCTGACAGTGCTGAGACGTTCATCGAGCGTATAGATTGGCACGTTGACAAATTTCTTTAATATCTCAATAAAAGCAAGGACGGCCTGCGCCTTTTCCCCTAATGAATTGTTCATGTGTTTGGGCAGGCCCACAACAACCTCAGAAACATCGTTTTCGCGGATAAGCTGGACGATCTTCTTTATATCTTCATCAGGGTGCGTGCGTTCCATCGTAGGAAGGCCCTGTGCAGTAATTCCGAGAGGGTCGCTGATTGCCATCCCCATGCGTCTCTCACCATAATCAATTCCCATAATTCGCATAATACCAATGACCTATTTAAAGAGTACTATAGTAAGAGCAGTTTCACCCACTCGATTATATATAGTTTTCACATGACCAACCCACCCGTAGCTTAAACCTGAAGGTTTGAGTTACGTTAAACGTAACAGTTCAGCCTATACTCTGAATGGACGCTAATACAACCCCCTGAATCCCCCTTTTCTAAGGGGGATTTTCCAAGTCCCCCTTAATAAAGGGGGATTCAGGGGGTGTCTATACCATCCTCATACTATTCAAATTCCCCAAATAGTATTGTTACGCATACCCAAGACACCACAAGAGAATCCCCGTGCCAAGAGGTATGAATAAATTATCCAAAGCCCTCAGGGGTAATGATTCAATCATACTGGAAAAGCTTGCCGCAAGCAAAGCAGGAAATGTTGGAAAATAGACATGTCCGCAAAAAAAAGCCACAATCAATGCAACCAGCGTACCTTCAAGGCTTTTTTTCTTATTATAAGGAAGCCGATGGTTCCCCAGTTTCCTTCCTGCCAGTGTGGCGGCAGTATCGGCAAAGGCTACAATCCAGATACCCGTGCTTGCAATGGATGCGGAAAAAAATATGGTAGACAACATTGCCCCCACAACGAGGGTTACCGGTCCGAAAGCAAAACCCCGTTCCTCTGCCCTGCGGATGCTCGATCGTGTAATCTTTCCAAAGAAGGGAAACGAATATCCATTTATTCTCAGGAACTCTGAAATCATATAAACAAGAATTAAGGAAAAAAGCGCCACAAGCGTTGGAAAGTACAAGAAGCCGGAAAATAAGGGTACAAACGCAATCAGAATATGGAGGGCCTTCCTCCTGATTTCCTGATACCATGAAAATGTGAATTGCTTGCGCATGCCGGCAAACAGGGTTGTATAGGTATCGGCGTCTTCGATATTTAAAATATCAAGTACCTCTGCCAGATTCCCGCTGTCAATCAGGTAATGCGCACGCTGTCGCACCGCATAGTGGGCATTGATACCAATATTAATACCTGCTTTGTGCATGATATCGAGATTGTTGCGGTCATCGACGAGGACAATGGCATCCTTCCATGTGAGATTGTTTTTGCTGAGTATCTCTTCAATAAGCTCCTTTTTTCCCTGTGCCTGAGACAGACGTCCGGATACCTCCCCTGTTAGCTTTTCATCATTCATACCAATCTTGACGCCATAACCATCATGAGCCAATAACCGTATTGCCAGGTCTTTTACAAAAATGTCAGGCACCCCGCTGCTGATAAGAACGACCTGATAACCATGCTTGCATAACGACTCCACGGTTTCCCGCGCATGATGTATCACGCCAATATTTTTATAAACCGTTTGAAGCTGCTGAAGCGGCATACCCTTAAATTGTGCATATACCCGCGTAAGAAGTTCCCGAATGGATAGTTTATTCAGATTGAAAAGCAGACACAGGATAGCCGTTCTGGTATACATCAGCCTGCCAAGTGAACGCGAGAGGTGGAGGATGAATTGTCCTTTAAACAGGACGCCGTCTACATCCATAACGATCAACTTTTTGGGGACTGCATGAATCAAATTAAATTAGGCCTTCGGCGACGTTGTTATTTATTTTGTACATTTATCTTGTTCCCGAAGCTCCGCTTCGCATAAAGCTGGAGATTTGGCAACAATTACGTTCCAAACAGAGTTTGGGAACGAGCCGGTAAGTTTGAAATTTCTATACAATTAAAATGCTCCCCCGACCATTTTTTTAATGATGCCGAGAGCAAAGAATACAACAACAGGGGAGAAATCTATACCTTTGAAAGGCGGGATGATTTTTCGCACAGGAATTAAGACAGGATCGGTTATTTTAAAAAGAAATCTTATTGCCTGATTATACGGATTGTGCGGCACCCATGAAAGGACAATTCTTATAAGCAATGCAATTTCATAAAGACTAATAAGTGTGCTGAGAAACCCCCCCATGAAAACGCTCCTTTTTTATCAAGAGTACATTAAAAATTACAGGTTCAATAAAATCTGTGCCTAATTTCTTATATTTGTTATACTTAAACGATAACTTTAACACTAAATATGGGAGAGAGCAACAAAAATAAATATCAGAACATCGGAGAATACGGTTTCTTGAAATACTTGATAGGGCATGATAAAATTAGGACCTTTAAAGTTGTATAAATAAATTCTGGTATAGCAATTAAATCTGTTTAAAACGTATCTCAAACCTTCAGGTTTAAAACATGGAAAAGAATTTAGAGAGGAACATACATTGAAGTTGGTAGACGAGTACATGGGAATTAAGGCCGCCACGCAAATTATTCTGGATGAAATCCGCTCCGTACTTGAAAAAATCGAAGAAATACCTTATGAACAATTTATTTCTTCGATTATTCAGGCAAAAAATGTCTTTGTAACAGGCCAGGGACGTTCCGGCCTTGTATCCCGTACCTTTGCCATGAGACTCACGCATATCGGCATAAATGCCTATTGCGTCGGGGATGCCACAACACCAAATATCGATAAAGGTGATTTGCTGATAGCGTGCAGCAGTTCGGGCAGTACCCATATAACTTGTTACATTGCCGGTCTGGCTAAAAAGGCACATGCAACCATCGTTGCCGTAACCTCTCAAAAAAATTCACCTCTTGCAAAGCTGGCAAACATCGTTATTGAATTGCCCCTGCAGGAAGTAAGCACCAATTACAAAAATGACGGCTCTATTCAGTTTCGGAGCACCCTCTTTGAACAGGCGTGCCTCGTGTATCTGGACGGCATCATCCTTTCCCTCGTATCCAGGCTGAACAGTTCCGAGAAGGACATGCACAAACGGCACTCAAATCTGGAGTAAAAATAAATCAGGACTTGCAACGGTTTAAACCGCTTAAACCGTTTAAACCGCTTGAACTGTTTGAACTGTTTGAACTGTTTGAACTGTACAAACGGTTATAGGGATAAACCACCCACGCTACAACTTGCATTGAAATTCCTCCGCATCATTCAGAGAGCATGTCGTGGTCTCTTCTAAACCACATTTCATAGAAGGGAATAAAGATGAATGCCCCAAAACTCAGGAGGAGACAAATATTAGAAACGACGAATGCCACAACAAAGTGGTGACATACATACCTTATGAGCCATGGAGATGCCAGGTTCAGTATGATACCCATAAATGAAGTACCATAAATGGTAATTTTTAACCCTTCCCTGGTATGCGTCATTGCAAGGATACGGGAAAGTATAAATATGACTATCGGTATAGAAAAAATATGGCTATGGGTGACTTCGAGCAGTTCGCGATAGGATTTCGGAAAAAAGAACCCTTCTTCCAGTCTTGCTTTGTTTTCTTCGGGTGATATGGGAGCAGAAATTCCTTCCTCCTCATCGCCACAATAATAACGTACAGTCTTCTGTGGAGAAAACCCCGTCCTCTCATAATAATTCAAGAAACCAATTCCAACAGCAGTAGCTATAATGAATAGAAAAAAGGTAAAAAAAATCTTGTTACTCGTTGGGATTGACCATAAGCCGTTCGACATTTTCTACTCCTTCATAAACTACTTTTGAAACCGCAGATTTCAGAGATTCCCCAGATATAATCATACAAATTATGACATCACGACATGAGTACAAAAAATCGGGTTTTAGGTGTCATTGAGAGCGAAGCGAAGCCAAAGTTGCGAGCCTAAGCAAGGCAAACTCCTCATTATAATAATTCCAGGAGATTGATTCGGAAAAAACCCTCGCAACAACACGATGATTGACTTTTTGCACAGATTCTAAAGCCTCAAATTACATAAAGACAGCTTGATCGCAAAGGAATTTGCTTCTCGCTCTTGTCTCCACACAACTTCCCGATGTACAGATATATCATCTGTGCAATCTGTGATTTCTTTTCTCTTACCAGTTACCGGTTTTCGTAAATTTTTCTTTGAATCCCTGCGTCATGTCAATCGCCAGCTTACCGTCCTTTTCATAAACAATCATTGCCTCTGCGCCAGGAATCTTTTTTATAAGGTTCAAACCTTTTTCCGGTCCCAGCACAAAGACACTGGTTGATAATGCGTCGACCTGTGTGCCTGTTGGGGCAACAATCGTTGTTGCAATGGTACCGCTTACCGGCCTTCCTGTCCTGGGATCTAAAATATGTGAATACCGTTTCCCTTTGACCTCGAAGAACCGCTCATAATCACCTGATGTTGCTGTGGCCTCATCTTTGAGCTCCAGATAACCCAGAATTTCACCCCTTTTTCTGGGATGTTGCACACCAATATTCCACCCCTTTTTGTCCGGCGGAACGCCCAGAACGTAAATATTTCCACCGAGGTTAACACAACCATTATCAATACCATGTTTTTTAATAACCCCCAGCGCCTTATCCACCGCGTAACCTTTTCCAATAGCGCCCAGGTCTATCTGAGTCTGCGGATTTTTAAATGAAACAGAGCAAGGTTTTTTAGAATCAGTACTTTTGTTGATTACAATATTTTTGTATGAAACAGCTGGCAGGATTTTTTCGATCTCTTTGTCAGATGGAACACGCTCTTTTCCGCTAAAAAAACCCCAGAGGTCGACAAGAGGAGATACCGTGATATCAAAGGCGCCTCCGCTCATTTCGCTATAATAGATAGACTGTTCCACTACATCCAGGAGTTCAGCGCCACAGGGAGTGGACAATTTTGGGGCATTTTTATTTACCTGAGATAGTTCACTATTACTTTTATAATTACTCATGATTCGGTCCATGCGTTCCATCTCATTTAACGCCTCGTCAATTGCCTTACCCGCCAGCTTTTCATCATTTGAGTATGTGGATACCTCCGCAAAGGTGCCCATGATCATGCGTGTTTGTTTCAGGAGTTTTAGTTCCTGATTCTTGTTCGTATTTGTTATTGTGGCGCGCGGATACTCCAATTTCATATCACTGACATTCCTTTTACCGATCAGGTAATATTCATTGATAACGGCAAGCACCTTCCTTACACCCATACACATATACTGGGCAGACATGGTGGCGCCGGTAACATTAATGATATCTTTATTAATACGGATAGGATTTTTGAATGATTTACCAGGAAACTGATAGAGAAAACGTTTCCTTGCAACCTCTCCTCCGCGACTTTCACGGTAAACAAGCACTGCGACGTTGCTAATCTTTCCATCCGTATTAACGCCTACAATAAACGAAAAGGGATGAAATTTACCAATCTCTTCCGTAATAATCGCATATCGTTGAATAACGCCCGTCCTCTTTCCTATATATAC
>JAHFOW010000027.1 GCA_023261465.1 Planctomycetota bacterium | reverse complement strand
CCAGGATTGCGGAGTTATCCAGCATTTCACTTGCTCTGTTTTTGGCTTTTGTGAGGGTGTCTCTAAAATTGTCCAATACCGTGTTCAATTCCTTTCCTTTAAAATGTGAATGATGCACCGCAAAGACGCAGAGATATTTATAATTTTATGTAGCCACAGAGGACACAGAAATGGTAAGGATACTATGCACTAACCGTTATTTTTACTCTGTGGTCTCTGTACACCCTGTGACAAGTTTGAAAATCCTACACATCGCGTTACGCACGGACAAACTTATGGAGACGATCCAGCGGATCGTCTCTACCCGACCATTCCACCCCAAAACACGCTTTTTTAAGAGGGATTGTGTGCATTTACGTCTTCGTGGCTAAATTCAGTCTATTGTAACTATTTAGCCAAATGAAGTAGCGCGGGTGGTTTATCCCCCGCCAAATGCCGACCACAAGGGATCGGCGCTACATTGCTGGCATTTTAATAGTATGAACGAACAAACTTCACTTAGCAAAATAATTACAGTCTATTTTACTTCGTCCTTCCCGTTTTTCTTAAAAAGGTCAAGGAGTTTTCCTTTGGCTTTTAACAGGGAAGTTATGGATGCTCCCAAGGGGCTTGAAATAGTAAATCCGGCGATTATTGCAGTGGCAATAACGCCGCCGATGCCCATCAGGGTAAGCATCTTTTTCATCTTTTTCTTATCAATGTTGGCTTTTTTATTGTCCAGGATTTGTTTCAGCGCATCGAGTTGTTCTTCCTGGGTATCAGACGGCTGCGCCTCGTCGTTTTCCCACCGGCTGATGGTAGAAAAACTCACACCCAGCGCCCTGGCAAACTCTGCCTGTGTTGCGTCTATTTTTTCACGGAGTTCTTTGATTTCTTTTGGCGTTACCATGGTGATTCCCTTAAAAACACATTCATTACAAAAAAGAGTATATCAGGATATTTCCATAATACAAGTCAAATAATTTGCATAAGCAAATTATTTACATATAAAAACACATTTAAAGATTCATGCTATTTGCATTGCAAAGGATTTTCAAATTTTGTTGTAGGGTAACCCTTTAGGGTTGCACGTGGCAAGGCTAAAGCCTCGCCCTACGTGTGATTGCGAAAAAAGTTGCCGAAGGCCTGCTGTTTTGTCGTTGCTAAGGAGGAACGACTGAAGCCGAAGTTGCGGGCAAAGCAAGACACAATTTTCATGAATTTTGAAAGAAAGATTGCTTCGCTCACCCCATTGCCTGCAATGACAGACAAGACTTTTTGAAAAACTCTATTTCATTACCGTATAAAATTCTTTTTTATGCAAGGTTTTCACAACTTCCTTCTTTGCTTAGGGGAATTTGACTGCGGCTACGCTGCGCCAGGTTTTATTTACCCGCCAACCTGATGCATGATTACGTGTCCTTTGCCGCTGTGGACGGGGGGTTTTAAATTGGCGGCGCGGATGAATGCCTCGGTAAGTTTTTCTTCGGTGGGGTTGTTTCTCAGAATGGCCTTTAAATCAACCTCTCCGCCGGAAAGCAAACAAGAGCGGATCTTTCCATCTGAGGTTAAACGGAGGCGGTTACAGGAATTGCAAAATGGTTGGCTCACCGCAGAGACAAATCCCAATTTTCCCATAGCGCCCTTGATTTTATAAATTTTTGCAGCTCCACTGCCAAGTTTTGGTTTGGGAAGCGCTATAAGTTCATTATTTTTCGCTATTATCTCAATAATATCAGACATGGGAATGAATTTATCTTCGGATACCAGACTCTCTTTATTCATTGCCATGTATTCAATGAAACGCACTTCAACGTCCCGCTCTAAGGTTAGCCGTGCAAACTCTTCAAACTCATCGTCGTTAACACCCTTCATGGCAACGACATTAATCTTCGTATTTTTAAATCCCAAATTAAGAACTTCTTCGATTCCATCGAGGACGTCCTGCAAATTACCGCCTCTCGTGATCCTTTCAAATTTTGCCGGGTCGAGACTATCCAGGCTGATATTGAGCCGGTATAATCCAACTTCTTTCATTATTTTAACATACTTCTTAAGACAGATGCCGTTCGTAGTTATCGCAAGGTCTTCTATACCTTGAATTTCCCCCAACTTCTTCAGGAGATACTCAATGCCTCTCCGGTAGAGGGGTTCGCCACCCGTTAACCGAAAGCTTTTTATTCCTAATTTAACAGCATGCTGGACAAGGGTCAGAATTTCTTCATAGGTAAGGATATCGGTGTGCTGGGAAAGTTCCAGTCCGCTCTCTGGCCTGCAATAAACACACCGGAGATTGCAAAGTTCTGTCACTGATATTCTGAGCCGGTCTATGTGTCTTAAATATTTATCAACGATATTCATGGTTTATTCCGTATTGTAACTCGTTTTCGGTATTATCTGGTATTCCTTCATCTTTCTCCACAAGGTTGTCGTGGAAATTCCGAGGTCATTTGCTGCCTGCTTGCGGTTTCCCGCATACTTTCGCAAGGACTCAATTATTGTTTTCTTCTCCTGCAAGGCAAGAGCAGCCCGAATACCTCCCATTTCCGTTGCAATATTCATAGTATCCAATAACGGTAAAGTTTGTAATGCAAGGTCCGGGATAGTAATATGGTCGTTTTTCGATAAAGTAACCGCCCTTTCGACTACATTTTCAAGTTCCCTGATATTCCCCGGCCATGAGTAATTTAACAATATATTCATAGCATCTCCGCTTATCTCAGGCGGTTTCCTCTTCAGTTTATTCGCATACATATTAACAAAATAATTGATTAAAATGGGAATATCTTCTTTCCTTTCCCTGAGGGGCGGGAGATGAATCCTGATCACATTCAGCCGGTAAAACAGGTCTTTTCTGAACGTCCCGTTTCGCGTGGCCTCGTCGAGGTCTTTATTTGTTGCCACAATAACCCGCACGTCAAGAAATATCGGCTTATTATCACCGACTTTTCGTATCTCGCCATTTTGTAAAAATCGAAGGAGTTTAACCTGGCTCGAGAATAATGTTTCGCCAATTTCATCCAGAAATAAGGTGCCGCCCTGTGCTTCTAAAAAAATACCTTTTTTATCCTTTATCGCGCCGGTAAACGATCCCATAGCATGACCAAACAATTCGCTTTCCTGCAAATTTTCAGGCAACGCCCCGCAATTCACCACGACAAAAGGTTTGTTACATCGCCTGCTGTTATTATGGATAGCACGAGCAACCAATTCTTTTCCCGTCCCGCTCTCACCGGTAATCAGGACTGTGCTTTCGCTGTTTCTCAACTCCATAAGGGTATTGAGAATACGCATCATCACCGGGGAGTTGCCGATAACGCCTTCAAATTTATACGTCTCATTAGTTTCTTTTTGAAGGTTATAGACCTTGTCTGAAAGGCGCTTCTTTTCCAGGGCGCGTTCAATTACGGAAAGCACGTCGGATAACTGAAACGGCTTGGTAATATAATCATAAGCGCCCTTCCGCATCGCATAGATTGCGCTGTCAATAGTGCCAAACGCGGTCATAACAATAACTTCCGTATGCGGATTGATATGTTTAATATGCAGCAGCACTTCCAGGCCGTCCATCACTTCCATTTTTAGATCAACAACAGCCAAATCGTAGATGTGGACTCCGAAAAGCTCAATTGCTTTTTCTCCACTCTCGGCACTGTCCACATGATAGCCTGCTCTCTTAAAGGCTATGACGAGAGACTCTCTCATGTTTTTTTGATCTTCGACAACCAGGATGTTAAACATATGCTTCTTTATTATGAAATTTGCGTTGAATGGGTTTTGAATTGTTTATGTTTTATGGGCAATCGTATTGTAAAGGCAGTCCATTTATTTGGTTTACTCTTCACGTCAATTACGCCGCCGTGATTATCAATAATACGATGTACGATAGAAAGGCCCAATCCGGTTCCCCTTGATTTCTTTGTGGTAAAGAAAGGCTCAAATATCTTCTTTATTATCCCCGGTGGAATCCCCATGCCTGTATCTGCAATTAATACCTCAATCTCATCCTTATTGTCTCTCATGGGTTTTCTCACACGGATAAATATTTTTCCGCCTTCGGGCATTGCATCAATTGAATTTACCAACAAATTCCAAAAAACTTTCCTTATCCAGTCTCTATCCAGATAAACCCTGGGGACATCATGGGCGTAAACCTTATTAACCTTGATTTCCCTGCTAAATCTGACGTCCTGCTCTAACAAAAAGAGCGTCTCATCAATAATTTCGGTAATATCGCTTCTCACGAAATGATATGCTGACGGGTGTGCAAAAGTAAGGAAGTTGGTGATAATATTGTTCAGCCGTTCGGTCTCTTCAGCAACCATCCCTAATAATTTCTCATCGTCATCTTTTAAAGTAAGATCACGCTTTAACATACACACAGAATTTGATATCGCACCCAGAGGGTTACGTATCTCGTGGGCAATCGAGGCGGCTAATTCTCCAACAGACGCCAAACGTTCGGAACGGCGTATTTGTTCTTCTATCCTTTTACTATCGGTAATATCACGGATAATCCCTTCAATACCGACAGCGCTCCCTTTTTTATTTTTAATGGGATAGGTATTCTGGGATACCCAGAGTTCCTCGCCATTTTTACAATAAATCCTGTACTCTAAATCCTTGGAGACCTTAAGCTCCCCTTCAATAACCTTCTTGATCGTATCCCTGACCAGATGCTCATCATCCTTATGAATCATCTCCATTGCAAGAAAGGGGTTATCATAAAATTCCTGGGGAGCATATCCGGTAACATTCTTCAACGCGCTGTTCAGAAATAAATATCTGCCGCTCTTATCCAGCCTGAATATCACGTCTTCAATGTCTTCTACGAGATTTCTGTACTTGCCCTCAGATTCTTTAATTTTATCAAATAGGCGTGTGTTGTCAATTGCAATAGCCAGCTGCGGGGCTATCTTATTGACAATATCAACGTGGTTTTCCGAATAGTTATGAACGTTTTTACTCCCGAAATTCAGACTCCCGATAATCTCTCCCTTGCATATCAAAGGATAGGATAAGCGGGACTTAATGCCCTCTTTTAATAAAATAGGATCTGTGGAAAAAGTGCCCCGTGACGTGTCATTCACCATATAAACCTCGCCATTTTCGACAACCTTACCCGCAAGGGTGCCGTATTTGGGATAATGAAGGCCTTCTTCCAATTTGGACGCAGGATAATCTTTCGAAACTGCAAAAATAATAAATTCATCCCTTTTTTCATCGAGCAGGGTAATACTCATCCGGTCAAAATCGATCACCTTATTGAGTTCCGCGCTCAGGGATTTATAAACCTCGCGGAGATCCAAGCTGGAGGCTAAAATTTTATTAATGTTATTTAAAATATCCTTTTCCTGCTCAATCCTTTTGCGTTCCGTCAAATCAATTATAATACCCTCGTAACCTATAATATTATTTCGTTCATCACGCCTGAGATTAGCCGTCATCAAACAGGGGACACGATACCCTCTTTTATTTTTCAACTCCACCTCATAATCTTTGATAAACCCATTTTTACACACCATATCCTTAACCATTTTACCATCATCCGGATTAAAGAACAGGTTGTGGATCAGATTCAGTTTTAAAATATCGTTTTTCAATTCATACCCAAACAAGTCCACGCCCGCCTGATTAATCTCTACAAACTGGCACTCCGTATCACAAAAAAACACAACATCCTTACTGCTTTCAAAAAGACGCCGGTATTTTTCCTCGGATACCCGTAATTTTCTCGTTCTTTCTTCAACAATTTTTTCCAGCCGAATTGTATAATTATGCAATTCCTGTTCTAATAATTTTTGTCTTGTTATGTCCCGCGTGATCATAACAAAACCAACGGGCATTCCATCCATAGATTGACGGGTTGTAAATGTACAATAGCCGGTAAATACGTTTCCGTTTTTTCGCAAAAACTGCATCTCGCTTTCATGCCGGCCGGCATTCAGGGTTGTCTCCAACGTTCTTCGAATCATACCTGATTCCACGTCGTCGTTTGTATAGAGTATCTGAATGGTTGACTTTTGAATTAATTCCTCTGGCGTATACAAAAACATCCTTTTGGCGCCCTCATTAAACGCCTGGATGTTTCCATCCAAATCAAGGGCAATGATGGAATGTTCTGTGGAACTTACGAGGATACTTTTCAAGAAATTCTTTGCTTCCTGGAGTTTTGTCGTCTTCTCCCGCACAGACTCAGCCATTACATTAAATGCATCCGCCAATTCACGAATTTCGTCCCTGGTCTTTATCACAACGTGTTGTGATAAATCTCCGGCTGATATCCTCCGCGTCGCCTTGATTAACTCTGTAATTGGGTTAGCAATTTTCCGGCCTATCAAAACGGCAAATGCAATCCCGGCAACCGCCATTATCACACCAGCAATGGTAAGATACGAAAGAATTTTCGATATGGGATTCTTGAGGTCATTCATTGCTAAAGATATTTTTCCAACGCCCATTTCCGTAATAATACCCCACTTAAGCTCAGGAATATAAAACCACGCCCCCAATACTTTTTCACCCACATAATTTGTGTAACCGTCCACGTCATATCCATTTTTTCCATTCAGGCACTGGAATACACTCCTGGTAAATCTTCCCGTTTGCGGATCAAAAACAACCTTTTCAAAACCAGACCTTTCTTTAAAATCCCTCATGCCTCTTGATTGCTCATAAAAATCCGATTCGGCAATCATCATGCCGTTCTGATTTACCACGTACACGTCATAATCGTCGCCATAGCGTATTTCCTGCCATTCTTTTTTAAACAGAGACAAATCAACGCAAAGCACCAACACACCAACAACACCTTTTTCCCCATCTTTTACGGGTATGGAAAGATACGCTGCCTGCCAACCTTCGAACTCCGGCGAATTGCAGAAAACCAAAGGAATGTTATCCGAAATGTACGTCTTGCCCTGGATTATAGAATTAAACCATTCAAAATCGGATATGTTTTTACCTATTACGCTATTATCAGTCGACAACCTGACTAAGCCAGAAGCATCGCTGATTATAAACACACGAAAACCTGCATCGCGGGAAATATGAGATATGAATGGTAAAACGGCATTGACATTCGCCTTTTCTAAGCTAACAACAGATGTTACAAATGGATTTTGCGAGATTTGAAGGGCATTTTGTTTGAGGGTCTTTAACCAATCTGCCACCTGAGAGACCTTTTGAGAACCAATCGACTGCAAATTGCTAATCGTCGTTTCCTGAATGCTTGTTTGCGCGGTGGGATATGCAATAAGCCTCATTATCAGCAGTGGCGTGAGAACGGCAATCAAAAATAAAACAATTAATTTATTTTTGATTGACCGGAACATACATCACCATAAACTGGACATAAATAATTTTCTGGAAGGGCGCGGAAAAATATAACCTATGGAAGGCTTTGTGAATCAACCATACATATTATTTTTATGCTGATTTGAATACACAAATTTTCGTAACAATTTAGTTTTTTGGAAAAGCAGGGGCGAAGCATTTGACAGTTTGGGTATGAACGCACGTATGCCAATTTATCGCAGATGCTTCTCCCCTACACTGCGTGACAGACATCGCTATTATTGGAATTTTTCATAAAACTAAAGTGTTACGAATTTTCAACGTATTCATGCAGCATTCAATTTTTGGGTTCCTCTGCAAAATCGGGGTCTACAGGAACCTTTCCTAAAAAGGGAACCTCCCTGAATTCCGTATAATTATTATTGGCTTCCCTCTGAGCCTTTACAAATATTTCACACTTCCTGACAATCTCATGAAACGCCTTTGATGCCTCCGAATCAGGAAATGCAGCGACAAATGCCTCGCCCGTGTCGCATTTCTCTGTAATCCCCGGATCTAAAGGTATCTTGCCAAGAAATGTCACACCCAGTTCCATGCATATTTTTTCCCCGCCGCCTGTTTTAAATACATTTACATGGTTGTGACAATGCGGGCATACCATACTGCTCATATTTTCAACAATCCCAATAATAGGCACATTACTGTCACGGCAAAAGAGCACAGCCTTTTTTACATCCAGGAGAACGACATCCTGAGGCGTTGTAACGATTACAGAGCCATCTACCTTTCCTATCAATTCAATAATAGAAATAGCCTCATTGCCAGTTCCCGGAGGCAAATCAACGAGGAGAAAATCAAGATTTCCCCAGCACACGCTCCCCATTAATTCGCAGAGAAAATCCCACTTGGCGGAATCCCTCCAGATAACGGGCATCGACGGATCTTCAATTAAAAAGGAAAGTGAAGCAACCTTCAAATTCGGCATTACTTCCAAAGGCAATACGCCGCCACTGCTGCCCTTGAGCCTTTTTCCTTCTACGCCCAACATCATAGGTATGTTTGGCCCGTGTATATCCGCATCAGCAATACCTACCTGAAAACCTTTTTGAGCCAGGGCAACGCCGAGGTTTGTCGTCACCGTGCTCTTGCCGACACCGCCTTTATTGCTCATGACAACAACCTTGTATGAAATATCTTTCATACGCTGAGCGATTGCCCACTTGTTATGCTCAATCTGGTCTAACTGGCACGATAACTGCTTTTCACAAAGTTCACAGGTAAATGGAATTGTACAATCAGGCATTACGTCCCCCTTTTCGTTACAGTCTTAATTGCGCAGGTGTTGTTAACGGTATGACACGTGTATTCACAAATGCCGCAGCCAACACATTTCTCTGCATTAATTACAGGCTTGCCATCCTCCTGATAAATTGCATCGCCCTGGAGAGGACATTTGATAAAACAAAGCTGGCAATCCTGCCCCTCCCAGGCAAGACAGCGTGTTTGGTTAATCATAGCAACGCCCATTTTGATCTTATCAATACGTTCAACGGGCTTTAAAGCGCCTTCTTTACATGCAGAAATGCACTGCATCCCATTACATAAAACGCATGGGTTTTCTTTCGGTATAATAATAGGTGTACCCACGGCTACATCTGTAAAGCCCTGATACCTCTTAATGGCCTTTGCAGGGCAAACCTTGATACACTCATCACAACGGGTGCACAAGGAAAGAAATTCGGTTTCTTCAACAGCGCCGGGAGGACGCAGGTAATCTATTTTTTTAGGCATCACGCGATCAACTTTTTTCTGCGCATAATCTGCAACCTTGTTTCCCACCAGAGAAAACAATTCTTTAAAAAGCTGACGTCTATCAACAACCTTCTCGCTCGTGCTCATATATCAACAATTTTAGATACAATCTGAATAGAATTTAAATTAAAAGTGTACTTCAATAAAAATTGATTGTCAAGGTTAAATCTGTATAGATAGACAAGATACAATTTATTCATTATAACGCCTTATATATCTCGATTTAGGAATTTTCAAATTTTAAAAAAAAATTAAGCAATTTTAATCTTTTTCACCTTTGTAACCTGTGCCTGAATTTTTTATAATGATATTAGGCATTTATTGGAGATGTTGGGTTTCGTTCCTCAATCCAACCTACAGAAATATAGAATGCCCTCAATAAACTACTACCGTCAGCAGGTCACTATTATGTTGAACAAATTAATGATACCGCCGTCTTTTTCCCTGGTTAAAAAGGGAAATACGAGCTTGTTTATAAAAGAAGGATATAAGGACATTATACTTAATACGGTCTTTGGCGCAGAATCTTCGCAGATGCCAAAGAAAAACAAAGACGTTACAAACGTAAAATTTGGAAGGGGACGTTATTTGTCTATTCCTATCACAAAAAAAATAATGCAACAGCACAATCACAAAAAAACACTGGTTGAAGCGCACAGGGACAAAAGCCTGCCCCCCTTGTATCAAGACGGCATCATTGAAATGCTTATTGTCAGAGATTATAAACATGGCGGTTTATTGGGTAAACTTTTTGGCAGTTATTTTTGTAATGGAAACCGGCCTTTGCGTGAATTATACCTTAACGAAATTGCATTCCAAAAAGGCGTGCCGTGTGCGGAAGTTATTGCTATTACAAAGAAAAAAGTCTGGGGTATATTTTACAAAGCTACCTTTATCTCAAAGGAAATATCGGGCGCTGATGACCTGATTCAATTCCTCCAAAAATCTTCATTGGAGTATTTACAAAGGATGAAAAAGTCTATAATGAGCGCCCTTGCGCGTTCGGTAAGAAAGATGCATGACTGTGGCATCTATCATGCGGACTTGCACCTGAAAAATATACTCGTGAAAAAAGACTCAAACGGCGGATTTCAAATATATATAATAGATTTGGATAAGTCGGTTATTTTCGACAAACTTGATGTGGGTCGAAGGATAAAGAACCTAATACGTCTCGATCGATCTCTCGAAAAGTTGCGATGGCTGCTCACGGGTACAACAGATAAATTTCAAAGATATACAGGAGGCGGTGAAATTACCACTCATTTGCAACGGGATAGTAGAGAAGGGATGGAAAATGAGCTTCCCGGTGAAAATTCACCGTTCGCCGTTCCAGCTTCCCAAACCACTATAACAGGAAAAGAGACGGCACATGCATATATGAATGAAAAAATAAACTTGATTTCCCGGGCGGATAGGGTTAGATTTTTTAAGACTTATATGCTCTACAATCAGCCGCTCGGCAAAGATTGGAAAAGATATATCAGACGGTATTATTCCAGCCACTCCACACATAAATTCTGGTGGCATGTATTAGAAAAATTTTCGAAATAATTCAAGAAATGCTCATATACACTATTATTGGACCCGTTATCTCATATTTCATCGGAAGCATTCCCTTCGGATTCATAGTAGCAAAGCTGGTCAAGGGTATAGATATCCGCCAGATTGGCAGCGGCAACCCCGGCGCCACCAATGTTTCGAGGGCGCTAGGGAGACCTTACGGCATACTGGTGTTTGTCCTTGATATGTTGAAAGGGTTTCTGCCTGTTTTTGTCTTTGATCGATTATTTTCCGGATATGGACACAGCCTGGCAATAATATTATGCGCTATAGGCGTAATATGCGGTCACACATTCCCCATTTTTCTTGGGTTCAAGGGAGGAAAGGCTGCTGCTACAGGCTGTGGTGTGTTTCTCTGGCTCGCCCCTTTGCAACTCTTTATTGCAGTTCCTGTATGGCTGCTCACCGTATATATCACGCGGTATGTATCGTTAGGCTCTATGCTGAGTTCGATAGCAATGGTAATAAGCGTTATACTCTTAAGAAATGATCCCTTTGGTCAGGGGCTCTATTTGACGCTGTTTTCAATATTCATTTCGGTACTGCTTATCATACGACACAAGGCGAACATCAAAAGGCTTTTAAACGGTACGGAAAATAAGATTGGACGTAAAGTTTCATCACAAGATTCTGACTGAACATTGGATTAGGTTTTGTCTTGTAAGCAAAACAAAACGGCTTTTTAATGTAGTGGCAATTCGTGAATTGCCACTACAAAAAGATTGAAATTTCTATACATTGGCAGAGACATCCCCGATGGGGCGTCTCAAACCCAGACACAATCCTAAGCCCGCATCCATCTCCTGCGACTATTTCAACACCGGGAGACGAGTCGCAGCGTCTCTGCCATTCCTCATTACAGGTTTTTTACCATACGCAAGAATTCATCTGGATTAATAAACCCAGTAATAGTTTTATCTTTAATTACGATTCCATCTTTATTGGCAAATATAATGGTGGGCAGGCCTATGACGCCGTACTTATTCAGGAGCTGTTTAACCTGGGGGTCGTTGCTCCTGGTACAATCAATTTTAATGTTTACAAATTTCCTGGATTCTTTGATGACATCAGGATCGATATACGTAATCTTCTCAAACTCCATACAGGCGGCACACCATTCTGCCCAGAAATCAATCATTACAATTTTACCGCTGGTCTTTGCCTGCCTGAGTCCGTCCTCTTCGTTTAATACCCAGTCAATTTTCTCTTTTGCCGTTACTGCCTGGCTTTGAGTTGTATGTGAGAGGGGCGGCAAAATAAATCCCTTAACGAGAAGATGGCCTACCAGAAAATAGGCGCCAAAAATAAACACAATAATACCAAAGGCCTTTTTAGCACGCAGGAAGGTAGCGCTCTCGTGGGTCAATCGGTCAAAGCCCCCGGAAAATACTGATGTAACAATTAAAAATATTCCCAAAATAATAATAAATACATCCGGTGAAATAATAAACTTTGCATAATAAAGGGCGGCGCCGAGCAGTATTATTCCAAAAATCCTTTCGACCGTTACCATCCATGTGCCGGATTTTGGCAGGGCCTTTATGGCGCCTGAAAATGTGCCTAGTACAATGAGAATCACGCCTAGTCCCCAGGCAAACACGAAGAGCATCCAGAATCCCAGTAACTTGTTCCCTGTACTTGCAATGTAAACTAATACACCGGCGAGGGCGGGTCCAATGCAGGGCGAGGCCACAATCCCGGAAACCAGCCCCATAAGAAAGATGCCGATAACACCCGATCTTGTTTGAGCGCCAAGCCGGTCAGAAATAAAAGACGGAACCTGCAGGGTGTATACCCCAAACATGCTCAGGGCAAGTCCAATGAATACCGCAATAACAAATCCTACAATCCACGGGTTTTGTAAAGCTGCACCAAACAATCCACCAGTAGAGGCAGCTATCACACCCAGGGTAGAATAGACAATGGCAATACCTAAAACGTAAACCAGCGAAAGGAAGAATGCATGGAGTGGTTTTCTGGCGGCTTGCTGATCCCCGCCCGCCTTTCCTCCTATCACCGCCACCGTAATAGGTATCATAGGATACACACAGGGGGTGAAACTGAGACCAACGCCAAGCCAGAATACAATAATCAATGATATAAAAATACCACGGCTCTCTACGGTTTTTTGAAAACTACCCGCCTCTGCCTTGTGAGGCGCAGGAACTGGCAACGACAACGTCACGTCGCCTTGAGATGTGTTTAAATCAAGACGAGCAGGTTCTATCTGTACCGGTAATGTTAATTCTTCAGTCCTGGGGGCAAAACAGAATTTATCAGAACAACCCTGGTACTGCACCCTGAGTTTTATAGTATTTGTACCAGGCGGTATATTATGCTGTGCCAGAAGGAAGACTTTTATCTCGATGGTTTCTTCGTAAAGTTCAACCTCTTTTTCCAGAAATTGGTCATATTTTCTCTTTGCCGGTGGAAGTGATACCGACGATAGTGTAAATAGGGCTGTATCAGCGCTCTCAACACTGATTTGGTCTTTGTAAATATGGTGGTGAGGTTCGATAGCTATGGCGATGGTAACAGGCACAAGACCACCGGCAGAAACACGTTCTTTTTGGAGGTTAGCATTGAGTTTAAACGGAGATGTGTCTCCGTAGGTTACCAGGGAGAATAAAAATACTACGAATGCGGTGGCAAATAGGTGTTTTTTAAAAAAACGTGCTTTCACAAAACATCCTCCACAGAGATTTTCATTTTTTATTTATATTTTCAGGAACTGAACTTTCGGATTCTTTTAACCCTTGTGTTTTCACGAGCAAATTAACGATGAGTTTAAATTCATCGCTGGTAAACCAATCCTTTTTAAACCTTTGTCGGGCGAGATTCCGCATGTCGGCGACACATTTTTCCCAGTCCTTCCCGGATTTTAATTCTAAAAGAATCCTGCCTTCTTCATGACAAATGAGGCATTTTTCTACCATTATCTGAGCTGCAACATCTTCGCGCAAAATCGTTCCGCGTTCGGTAAGGTATTCGGTAAGAACCGGGATATCTTCGTCCAGAAATAAATCCGGGGCATTCTCGCGCATCCGCAAGATAGTTTCTTTCCACTCTTCCCTTGTTTTATCTTTATTCAATATCCTGTTGAGCGTGTGACATTTTGTGCATCTGTCTACGAAGAGTAATTGGGCATCTGCGTATTTTTTCTTTTGAGGGGGTTGTGCAAGCACGTCCTGTCTTCCTTCTGCCAGTTCTCTGATTATGAGTGCCCCTTCTTGTTCGGAAATCCACGCTGGACTTTTCTGCGTCATGCGAGTGACGCACACTCGCCATTCTTCATCAGTCTTAGGTTCGGCAAACACACGTTCGAGTGTATGACACCTGGAACATTTTTCCTCATACAGGAATTGTGGAGGCTTATATTGAAACGTTTTCTGCATTTCTTGAGACTGACCGGAACAGACAGAATCAGAAACAAACAGTATGAATAACAAGAGAGGTATTCGAATCATAAATTGTCTTCTATTTACAAATGAACGGTTAATTAGGTTTTGTTTTGCACGGCAAAACAAAACGACTTTTTCTTGTAGCGCCGATCCCTTGTGGTCGGCCAATGGCGGGGGATAAACCCCCGCGCTACGAGATCGCTTTGAAATTCCTATACATTAAATCAGGCCTCCGGCGACTTTGTTTATTGTCACACGCAGGGGCGAAGCATTTGCTGATATTAAATTTGAATGCTGTCTTATATCTTGGACCGCAAATGCTTCGCCCCTGCAATATTGAAATTCCTGAACATGTAATTTGTCTATACCCAAACGTACGTTAGTGATACTCTGCGTCTTTTCGCGAAGATCCTTCATCCTCTTCTTCTTTTGACTCAAGTTTCTTTACAACCTCGTCGAGTTTTTTCTGCAACTGCTGGAATTCATGACGTGTTGGAATATCAAGCTTATGAAGTACCTTCTCCATAATTTCTTCAAACTTTGATTCTATATCTTTTCTGCTTGATAAGATTTTATGAAACAACTCCTTCGCCTGTGCCGTTGCCTCTTCCTTCTTGATTTCTCCTTTTTTTACCATCTCATCGATGATTTCTTCAACATTTTCTTTCGTGACAAACCACGCCCCAAATCCAAGACTAACTGCCTTTTTTAAAATGTCTGATATCATGTTTCCCCTCCGCAAAAAAAATGTGTCTTCAGTGATTGAAGTTTTAAACATCCCGCCAGTCGAAGCCGTCTCCTGACGGCGACCGGCAATTTCCAACGGTATGCATACGTTCCGGGACGCCAAGAGGAGTTAACTTCTACCCAAAACATCGAAATTCCTAAACACTCTATTACATCACGACCGTTAGTCCAGGAGTACCAATCCGTATATATTGATCTCGTCATCCTTGTTTTTTAGCGTTTCAATTCTCAAGGTATGGTTCCTTGCCGTTTGATAGACATCAATGCCACATGCCTCCATAGAAGGCCTGGCCTCTGCTGTATGAGGGCAGGGCGAATTGGTATCGCAATGTTCGCACAATTTACAGGGGCCCGCTCCAAAGCCAAACGCCTTATAAAGGCCAAGAGAAAAGGCCGCCTTCTCTAGTTCTGTTACTATATAACGCATTTGCCAACTGAGATGCCCGTGGAGAAGGAGCGCCTTTTGATATTCTTTTAGAATTTCCTTCATTTCTTCGTAAGACGGCGAGTGTGGTGGGCAGGACAATTTATTCCCATACTCTTCGCATCCGTATTTGCATTTCAACTGTACCCAACGTCCAATGGCAATTGTCGAGGTATGGATAACAACAGCCTGTTCACATCCGAGTTCTTTGGCTTTTTGTATGAGTGAATTATATAAATCCACGGATTCCTGATTTGTAACAAGAACCTCCTGAATACCCGATATCGCTGAATCCTGTATACACATAATAAACCTCCATGAAGGATTATATTTTTTTTAATTTTACTATAAATGAGGTGATATAGTTAAGCAAATAATTTTCCTGAATATATTATAAAAAAACATGGTATTGACAGAGACAATTATTAAAGTATAATTTCACATTATGAAGGAAGAAAAGAAACGTCCAACGATTAAAGAACTTCCTACCCATGAACGCCCGCGGGAGCGGCTCATCCAAAACGGTGATGAATGCCTGACGGACGCTGAACTCCTGGGAATCATTATTCGTGACGGTACTCCTGATTATAGCGCAGTAGACCTTGCGCAAGGGTTGCTTTCAAAATATGGTGATTTTCGAAAGTTAGGTTCCGTTTCTATTCCCGAATTGTGCGGGACAAAAGGCATAGGGCCTGCCCGTGCCGCGCAAATCAAGGCATCGTTGGCCATTGCCAAGCGGTTTGCCACCATTGCGCTACAACCTCAGCAACAATTCAAATGCAGTCGTGATATCTTTAACCATTTTCATGAACGATTGCGTGGGAAAAAGCAGGAAAATTTCCTCACCGTTCTCCTGGATAACAAAAACCGTATTATTAAGGATTTGCCCATCTCCACTGGTAGTCTTACCTCCAGTATTGTCCACCCGCGGGAGGTATTTAATCCCGCCATAAAGGAATCGGCAGCCTCGATAATCTTTGTGCACAACCATCCGTCTGGAGACCCGGAACCAAGCAAAGAAGACATCCAGATAACACAACGATTGGTAGAGGTGGGAAACATCGTTGGTATCAAAGTCCTCGATCATATTATTATTGGAAACGACCACTTTGTAAGTTTGAAAGACAAGGGAATTATTTCGGTTTGAGACGTTTTTTAAAAAGGGAAGCTATGCGAAGTTTGCACAGCTTCCCTTTTTTGAATGGGGTCTATTTTTTCTGGAAAATCATATCATGTAGAAATTTATTGTCTCTATCCCTTTTTAATCCCGTGAAACAGCTCACTTCCAGCACCTGTGTACACTTTGCGTTCTCTTATTGGTGTTGGTTTGTCAACAGCAGGCCATTGGCCAACATTTGGCTCCGACCCTTCTTTCGTAATACCTGAAGGCTGAGTATCGGCCATCCTTGGATTTTCCCGGATATCGACACCCTTGACATTCCAACTGAATTCAATGGGAATACCATTGGGATCGAAACTATAAATCGAATGAATAAAACCGTGGTCAATTACATCCGATACCTGAAATCCAGCTTGTGTGAGTTTATCCTTTAATTCCCAGAGATTGTCCTCAGTCTCTACCCCGAAAGACACATGATCAAAGATAAAAGGACCGCTCACGGGAAAACCATGGTCTTTGTGAGGGACTGGTTTTACGCCAGGCCACTCAAAGAAGGCGATTAAATCCGTTTCTGATATCTGGAAAAAGTAATGCCGGTACCCCTGCCGGCCTATTCCTGCCACCAAACGCATACCCAACAAGTCCCGCCAGAATCTGATGGTCTTATCCATATTACCGGTTGCCATTGCAAGATGATTGACGCCATTATATTTAACCATTGAATATCTCCTTATAATTCAATTTTCCACTCAGGATTAAACCGGGAGTGACAATTTGGGCATATGAGAATAATTTTATACTTTTCCCCTGTTAACCGCACAAACGAGGTATGAAAACCGTCGTCATATCCACACTGTGGACAAATATGAAGTTCCTTGTCTATTGAAATTGGTATGGGTTCTTTCTTTTTCAAATCTTGTTCCTCCAATTAAAACATGTTTATTTTACCAATGAGGACACCGAAAACACTACAATAAAAGTGAATTGGAACTGGAATTTATTTTCACCCTTGACGATAATCGGAGAAGAAAACAACTAAAATCTTAACGGCTGTTCCATTTTTGATTTTAGCCAGTTTAACTCAGAGATTATTGATTCGTTTATTGGGAGTTTTTTGCCGGGAATGATCCGGTAAGTGTAGGTTTCGAGTTCTAAATGTTTTTTGCCGTCGGCGTTAAGCAACGCAAAGAACTCTTCTTCAAGGTTATCTGTTGTGGAACTGAGTTTTTCGCCTTCCCAGGTAACGGGGACGTGAAAGTGGATTCTCCACTCGCCGGGAACAAATCCGGAAAGGGCTGCTGGAAGATCGTTAAATTTTAATAGGTCTCTACCGGTATGTATTCTTACCTGATGGAGGTATTCTTTGTCGATGAAGGGAGTTAAGGCTTCGTTTGCTTCTTCTCGTGACTGAAGCTTCGCCTTAAGCGCTGAGGATATCTGGACTTTCATCACCTTTATACCGTTTGCCTTGAGCATCCTATACCAATCAAGCGGGCTTTCAAATTCCACTGAGGAGTGACAACAGTCAAGGCAAACGCCAATATATTTTTTTGTATTTTCGCTTCCCTTAAATAAGCGGTGGAAATATTTTACGGTAGAGCGAAGGTCGTCAAGATAGCAATCGGGCTCCGGCTCAAGTGAAAGTAATATTCTTTTCCCTGTCTCCCCTTCTTTTATTGCCAGATACTCCGTTATCTCCATTATATTATCTTCGCACTTAGTATTTTCTTTCTTTCCGTAAAAGAGCGGCACCGTTGAAATACTCCCTACTTCATCAGGCGGCAGTAACTCTGTCAGAATGTCCACCAGGTCTTTGGTATATTCCACTCTTTCCTTCGTTGACCAGTCTGGTTGATATACTTTTTCCTTGATAACGGTACCATGAAAAGAACCAAAAGGAAAACCGTTAATAGAAACCACATAGAAGCCGTTGTTTTTAAGAAAGTCTTTGAAAGTGGGAAGCGCTTTCTTTAATTCGACCACCGCAGCTCCGGATAATCTTACACCAAGCGCAAACGGTTCGTTGGGACAAAAGTTTTTCTTTACTTCTGCCGCCTCTTTCCGAATAGCTTTAAAATTCTCTGCCCAACTCTCACCTTTGTAAATATTTAGGCAATACATCAAATGTATGTTATTTTGTATTCTCATTTTTCATCTCTTTGACAGCAGTTTCTATCTGTTCTGCGGAAATACTCTTCAGAAGACAACTTTTGCCAAGGCCGTCTGGCATTACGAGGTTTAGTTCCCCACCTATGTGCTGTCTAAATTCTTCAAGCCCGTTTGCGATACTTAATTTACCGTTCTTTTCTCTTTTCTCAAGAATGGGATGCCAGAGTTTAAAGTCCCAGGCTTTAAGCCCTTCAAGTACTTTATTAAATTCTCTGACAGTAACGAGCTTTAGTTCTCGCGCAATTATCATATCGATCATCAACCCCAGGACAACCGACTCGCCGTGTTTTAAAGTGTAGCCAGTGAGTGTTTCAATATAATGCCCACTCCAATGGCCAAAATCAAGCGGCCGGGCGGAACCCATTTCAAACGGGTCATCTCCTTTTGCAATATGGTCGGCGTGAAGTTCCGCAGAGTGGCTTATCATCTTCTTTATAGCTTTTGCATTTTGTTTTTTTAACGCCGACCCGTTTCTGGCAAGAAAATTCAGAAATGTTTTGTCTTTTATAATGGCTACCTTAAACGCTTCCGCAACTCCGCTCAAAACATCCCGGACGCCGAGCGATCTGATGAATCTAAAGTCGTTTATCACCGCATACGGCGGAGTAAAGGTTCCAAAATAATTTT
The DNA here is from genome assembly GCA_023261465.1 of Planctomycetota bacterium. Lineage (GTDB taxonomy): Bacteria > Planctomycetota > Brocadiia > Brocadiales > Brocadiaceae > JAHFOW01. Next base: position 2,817 of record JAHFOW010000027.1, on the reverse strand, counting down.
TTGTGTTGTAATAATTTATCCCGGTCTTGACCCCCACTCCCGAATCGCACTGCGAAAGGACTGTCGTCGGTATCCGCACCTGCCTAATGCCCCTGTGAGTAATTGAGGCAATGTAGCCAACCGTATCGAGCACTGCGCCACCGCCTATAATAATAACAAACGAATGCCTGTCCAGACCGTGAATCCTCAAACTATCTCCGATAATTCGCTGGGTCTTTCTGTCGCATTTGCATCTTTCTCCGCCAGGCACCCTGACCGGGGAGATATACGCTCCTCTCTCCTGGTTCTTTTTAAACCAGGCGCTTATCTGCTTTACTATTCCCGTGTGCTTGTCTGCAACACCAGAATCGATAAAGACCATAATCTTCGAATTTTTATCTTTGAATATCTCACTAAATATCCTGCCGTTATTACTAAACATATTCTCTGTAAAGTAAATATCGTAATTAAATTTAACCGCAAACGCTTGGTGTATTTTCATCTTAGTTATCTGTATCAAGAAGTTTTTGTATACTCTTTGAGAGATCAAGCAGACTCCCCGGCTTTTCGGGTAGTTCAATATCCGACATATAAAAAACAGGGTCGTCTTTATCGTTCCTGCCGTGTGTTCCCCTTACTTTATCGGGATTATTCCCTATCTTAAAGGGATTTATGCTCCTAAAGAGTTCGCACGGGTCATATCCCGGCTTGTTATGAATATCCACATGAGAGGCATATTCCGGCGCTTCTTTTTTCTTATCCCACCAGCGATAATCAAACCAGGAACCTTTTTCTGCCAATAGTACCAGATCACCGCTTCTTTCATTTTCTATTCCGCTCTTGCCGTTTTTCCCGTCAATTATTTCAGCTATCACACCTGTCTTCTCAAATGTTCCTCTTACTCTCCGGGCTTCTTTCGAATCAAATATATGCACGTGCGCTATCTGATGATCTACCACGGCAAAGGCCACACTTGTAAAGAGATCCGGATACTGCATACCTCTGACATTTCTTGTCTTAAAAAGTCCTGCCGCCTTTAATATTTTATTAGGGTAGATCACTTTCTTTGCGGGCGTTATCGGGTAATCTCCGAATATTATTACTTTGTAATTTTCATTCTTTGCCGTAGAGAGCAGACTGATTAGACATTTTTTCACAAATTTAAAGGCCGCCGTCGCCTGCTTTGAATCAGGGCCAAATCTCTGAAGGTCGTAATCCAGATGCGGTATATATGTATAAAGCAGATCCGGTTTTTCATTTTTCACTACGCTCTTTACGGCAGCGACTATCCACAAGGAGGAAGCTTCTCCGGCAAAAGGTCCCCAATAACTTTGAAGCGGGAATTCTTTTCCCAGTACCTTCTTTAATCGTTTATTTAATTCCGCGGGTTTGCTAAAACAATTCAGTATCATTCCGCCGTGGTGCTTGTGTATCGGCGCTGGCGAAAGAACAATATCATTTTCTGAACCAAGTGACTGTTGGATGAACATCTCAGCAACCTTGCCGCCTTTTGCCCTGAAACTTTTCCAGATTCGCTCAGCTTTAATAAGACTACTGCTCTGTTCCCAGAAAAAAGGCCTTAAGAACTCTTTGACAAAAAACCCGTTAGCAATAATTCCGTGTAATGAAGGAAGCGTTGCTGTACGCAAAGTAGCCTGCACAGGACAGGTCAAAGCGGGAAAAAGACCTTCGATCGGATTTATTTCGAGGCCATCAAATGTCTTAGCGCCATTCTTTGCAGTAAAAAGGTTATACCCAAGTGCGGCAACTTGAACTAAAAGTATTTTTTCTTTCATTTTCTCTCAGCTTCCGTAGTATTTCTTTGCAAACAACTTCGAGACATAGAACAATACAGCCATTGTAAAAATAACAATGAAATATTTCACAGGGTTTCCGCCATTTTTTAACATTGCAACACATACAAAGAATATTTGCAAAAAGATAAGCCCTCGTATCAGATGTTCTATCAGTTTTACATTCTTTAATTTGATTTCATTAAAAGCAACTGCAGTTAAAATAATAATATAGATTGTCTCAAGGCCGGCAGCGCCGATAACTATCGGTGTAAAAGTGCCCGTACCGATAGATGCTCCCAGAAGTAAATTAAAACCACGACAGAGACCCATTACTATAAATCCAAAAATCGGCACCCTTCTGGCAAAACCATTGTAGGTGATTATTAAGATAATAACAGTAAAAACAACAGGAAGCGTAAAGATACTGCCGTTTAAAAAAAACACTGCCAAGCCCGCAAAAACGAATAAAACTCCCGATGCAAAAAGCGCTGAATGCGCCTTCACTCTTCCAGAGGGGATAGGTCTATTGGGGCGCTCCTGCTTGTCATTTTCTCTGTCAAAATAATCGTTAAGTATTAGTCCTGAGACATATAAAAATAGTGAACAGATTATTGTAATTATGAGCGACGGCCACTGGATAAGAGCAATACCGGAGAGCAGTGCGCCGGCAAGAATATCGCCGGGGATCGTAAAAAGATTCGGCGGACGGACAAGCTCTATCCAACCGCGCAGCTTTGCAGATACTTCTTTCATTTCACGGTTGCCTTTGATATTCCGAGACCGGTATTGGTGCAATATTAAAATTTGGTTTCCATTTCGACGACTGCCTGTAAAACGCATCAGCATTGTCATGTGTAAGCATCCGTATCGTTTTATCTGAATGACCGTCTTCGGCAAGATATTGTGCGGTCTTTGCGAGCGCGAGCGGGTCTGAGACTCCCCAGTCGGCGCTACCGTTTACCACTAACCTTTCTGCTCCGTACTGTTTTACTATTGCCGAGACCCGTTCAGGATTTAATTTTGAATAAGGATAAACGGTAAG
>JAHFOW010000164.1 GCA_023261465.1 Planctomycetota bacterium | reverse complement strand
TTGCAACGATATCAACGCCAACCTTCTCGTCACCCTTGATCTTCTTGCGCGCCTCTTCGAGTGCCTTTATTGCCCGGATAAATACCACGCCGCCACCCGGCACGATACCTTCCTCCACTGCTGCACGGGTTGCGTGCAATGCATCTTCTACACGCGCCTTCTTCTCGTTCATTTCCGCCTCAGTCGCAGCGCCAACACGAACAACCGCCACACCGCCAGACAACTTGGCAAGCCGTTCGCTCAATTTTTCCTTATCATAACTTGATGTGGTCTGTTCAATCTGAGTTTTAAGCTGGGCAATTCTTGCCTGAATATCAGTCCTCTTCCCAGCGCCTTCAATAATCGTGGTGTTATCTTTATCAATAGCGATCCTCTTTGCGCGACCGAGGTCTTCTACACCGATATTTTCCAGCTTTATACCCAGGTCTTCCGTGATAGCGCGACCTTTCGTTAAAATGGCAATATCTTCAAGCATCGCCTTCCTTCGGTCTCCAAAACCCGGGGCCTTTACCGCCGCACAACTCAGCACGCCACGGAGCTTATTCACTACCAGAGTAGCCAGCGCCTCGCCTTCTATATCCTCTGAAATAATCAACAAGGGCTTGCCGCTACCGGCAATCTTTTCCAGGAGAGGAACGAGTTCCTTTACACTGGATATCTTTTTCTCATGAATCAATATGAAAGCGTCCTCGATAACAACCTCCATATTCTGCGCATCGGTAATGAAATACGGAGAGAGATACCCTTTGTCAAACTGCATACCCTCAACAACAGTTAACGTTGTTTCAATCCCCTTGGCCTCTTCCACAGTAATCACCCCATCCTTGCCAACCTTCTCCATAGCATCAGCCAGGAGATTCCCAATCGAACTATCGTTGTTGGCAGAGATCGTTCCTACCTGTGCAATTTCGGCTCGTCCCTTCACCGGTTTACTCAACTTCTTAATTTCACTAACCACCGCCTCAACGGCCTTATCAATACCTCTCTTAACGGACATCGGATTTGCGCCTGCAACGACGTTCTTTAATCCCTCGTTAAAGATCGCCTCCGCAAAGATAGTCGCTGTGGTCGTACCATCCCCGGCAACATCGCTTGTTTTTGATGCAACCTCACAAACCATCTTTGCTCCCATATTCTCAAAGGGATTTTTTAAATCAATTTCTTTTGCCACCGTCACGCCGTCTTTTGTAACTGATGGGGAACCAAATCCTTTTTCCAGAATCACGTTCCTTCCTGTAGGACCCATTGTTACACGAACAGCATCTGCGAGCTGCCTAATCCCTTTTTGGAGCAACTTTCTGGCATCTTCTTCATAAATTAACTGCTTTGCAGCCATTGTATAACCTCCAAAATTTTTTATCGTTCATAAATCTTTGTAAATCATTGAAATTCCATATTACTCAATCTTTGCCAAAATGTCGCTTTCCCTCATAATAAGAAATTCTTTGCCGTCGACAGAAACCTCGGTTCCTGCATATTTCCCGTATAGCACCTTGTCTCCCTTCTTTACCAGAAGTTCCGCCCTTTTGCCGCTCTCCAACATTTTTCCTTCGCCAACGGCAACAACCTTTCCCTTCATGGGTTTCTCCTTTGCGGTATCCGGCAAAACAATTCCGCCCGGAGATTTTTCTTCCGCTTCCATAGGTTCAATAACTACTCTATCGTCTAATGGTCTAATATTTGCCATAGTATATTATTACCTCCTCATATGAAAAATAAATAATGAAAATCCACTGCAACGCAACCAACACATTCACCGTCACGCAATTACATTCCCATGCCACCCATTCCGCCCATTCCACCCATTCCACCCATACCGCCCATGCCACCCATGCCGCCGCCCATACCACCGGGCAGCTTTTCACCTTCTTTACTGGGGACATCAGTGATGATGCAGTCGGTTGTCAAAAGGATGCCGGCAATGCTTACGGCATTTTGCAACGCGCTCCTCGCCACCTTTGTGGGATCAATAACACCCGCTTCCATTAAATTGCAGTATGTCTCTTTTTCTGCATCATAACCAAACGCCTTATCATTGGATTCCATGATCTTTTTCACAACCACAGATCCCTCCAGACCAGCGTTTTTAAATATCTGTTTTGCAGGCGTAGACAATGCCTTTCTTACGATATCAACACCCATAGCCTCATCGCCTTTCAGCTTGATGGCGTCCAGCGCCTCAGCAGCCCGTAAAAGCGCAACACCGCCGCCCGGCAGGATTCCTTCTTCTATGGCCGCCCTGGTAGCATGCAGGGCATCTTCCACGCGCGCCTTCTTTTCCTTCATTTCGCTCTCCGTGGCCGCGCCAACAAATATCTGGGCAACCCCACCGGCAAGCTTCGCAAGTCGCTCCTGCAATTTTTCTCTATCATAATCCGACGTCGTTATCTCAATTTCCTTACGAATCTGCTTAATGCGACCCTGAATAGCGTCGGAACTCCCCGCTCCCTGAACAATGGTCGTATTATCCGCATCAACCGTAACCTTTTTTGCGCGTCCCAAATCACGAATATCGATATTTTCCAACTGGATTCCCAGGTCTTTAAATATTGGCTTACCCTCAGTAAGAACGGCGATATCATCGAGCATCGCCTTCCTGCGATCTCCATACCCCGGGCTTTTAACTGCTGCACAACTGATTGTTCCGCGGAGTTTATTTACAACCAGGGTAGCCAGCGCCTCCCCATCAACATCTTCAGCAACAATCAACAAAGACTTGCCCGTCTTTGCAATCTTTTCCAGGAGTGGGACTAACCCCTTAACCGTAGATATTTTATCCTCATAAATCAATATATAGGGGTCTTTAAACTCAACTTCCAGGGTATCGGGATTGGTGACAAAATGCGGGGAGAGATATCCCCGGTCAAACTGCATACCTTCTACCACATCAACGCTGGTTTCAAGCCCCTTTCCTTCCTCAACGGTGATAACGCCATCCTTGCCTACCTTGTCCATTGCATCGGCAATCATCTTTCCTATCTCAGCGTCGTTATTTGCCGCGATTGAACCAATGCTTGCAATTTCAGCCTGGTTCTTGATCTTTTTGCTCATCTCTTTTAATTTATCGACCACCTTATCCAGCGCCTTACGCATACCTCTGTTCAGCGCCATCGGGTCAGCGCCCGATGTGACACACTTGAGTCCCTCTAAAAAGATCGCCTCGGTAAGAACCGTCGCCGTTGTCGTGCCATCTCCTGCAATATCACTGGTCTTTGACGCCGCTTCCCGTACCAGTCTTGCGCCTGTATTCTCATAAGGGTTCTTGAGTTCTATCTCCTCGGCAACCGAAACACCATCCTTAGTTACCGTGGGACTTCCGTATCCCTTATCTAACACTGCATTCCTTCCCCTCGGTCCAAGGGTAACCTTCACCGCCCTGGCAAGTTTTGAAACGCCTCGGGCAATAGCGGACCTTGCCTCTTCATCAAAGGCTAGTTGCTTCGCCATTGAATACCTCCTTTCAATAACCTCATTAATTTAAGATACCAAAATTAAATTTCAAAAAGTATATAAGAATGAGATAAGTAGCAAACCAAATACCGCAAAAGATCGCTAAATATTAAAACAACATAACATTTTTAAATTAACCATGTTATACATATTCATAATATTTATTATATATGAAACATAGCCAAAAATATGTCATTATGACAGGATAAAAATTTTAGCATACACAACACCTGCCAGTATGGCAGAAGTTGGCTTTTTTATAAAAAGGGAGAAAAGTCCATCCATCTAATTAATATTGACTTTTCAATGAATGATGAAATATATTAAAGCTTTAGTTTTCACATGCCTAAATCAGGCCATACGGCGACTTTAAAAATGCGCCTGCAGAGACGCAAGATTTTGCGTCTCTACACTTTGCAGGGTCAGATTTGCAGTCCAAAACCACCGTTTTGAATACAAAGAGGGGATTAAAAATTGTATGCATGCTTTAGACCGATTGACCCCTGAAGAAATTATACAGGGATTAAAAATAAAGACTGTTGGAAGCGCTGTGATTGTCTACGAACGGACAGACTCAACGATGGACATGGCACGGAAACTCTCGCGCATGGGGGCCAGGAATGGCACAGTCGTTTTTGCCGAAGAACAAACGCAGGGACGGGGACGCTCAGGACATTCATGGTCTTGTCCTCCTTATACCGGACTCCTTTGCACGATAGTATTAAAACACACCATACAACCAGACCATTTATGTTTGTTAACGGGAACCACAGCAGTTTCTCTAACGGAAACTATTCACGATACGCTGCGCCTCCCCGCCGAGATTAAATGGCCCAATGATATCCTTATAAACGGAAAAAAGGTCGGGGGAATTCTGGTTGAATTAGAAAAATCTCCCAAAAAACAGCCCCATTTTTTTATTGGAATCGGCATTAATGTCAATACACCGGAAAATGAATTGCCGAAACAAACACGCATCCCGGTAACCTCTCTGGCTATTGAAAACAATGGGCCCGTGGATCGTACCATGTTTGCAAAGGCATTACTCCAGGATATCGACAAGTGGTATTCCATCTTAAAAGATGAACACTTCCGGTACATAACGGAACGATGGAAGGAACTTTGCATTACCGTAGGTGAAACATTAACCATTACCGACGGTGGGCAGGAATATACAGGCGTGGTAATCGATATCTCAAATAACGGCGGGTTGATGGTGAGGCTCGGTAATGGCCAGATAAAAATATTCCGGGGCGAACATGCCACCATTAAATACGGTTAACCTGGCAAATTTGCTATCCTGGAATAAAGGATTTGTTTCATTGTATGATTCATGGCGGTTTGCCTGAAGCACTTCTGTCATCAGCAAAAGATATGGCTTTTTTCATAATGGATGGATAGTTTTTATGCGCGTGATACTCAGGAACTTTTGATACAGGGTTTGTTACTTTTGTCAAGTGCGATACATTAACGTAAACCGTTTGTTGTTTTGTGAGACATAGGACGTAATACAACGACAGGCAGCTCAACGCAGATGAAACACGGATTAAATACAGGTTTAGTTTTTCATGATAATACCAGGCGGGGCGAGGCATTTGCATTCTTGAGTAGCGTTTGATATATCCTCAGTTTTTCAAATGCTTCGCCCTTACTCATCATCCAGTAATTTAGGTTTCTCATCGGCGGGTGTGGTTTGTGCTTTATTATTATCCATATCTCAAAACAGTTTCCTTCAATGGACCGTTGGTAAAAAATCATTCCACAAATAAATTGTTCTGCATTGTACTATTAATTTATAATATAACAAGCTTGACTATACATATTGAACGAAGTAATATGCTATGTATCTTAGTAAAAACCGGGAAATATATTGTATAATTGACGTAAGATAATATGATAATTGGGAAGTCTAATAGAAAGTTATACATGAACCTCCAATCGGACAGGTAACTGAAATTGACTACACCGAAATGGAAAGAGTTCGAAGAGGCAGTCAAAAAGTTTGTTGCAGCACTCGATCCAAAAGCAACAGTCACGGCTGATGTGAAGCTAGCCGATGTCCATACATCCAAGCCGAGACAGAGAGACGTATGGATTGAGGCTAAGGTTTGCAATCACTTTCCGTTAAAAATTCTGGTAAGCTGCAAAAGACTAAAGCGAAAAATAGACCAGCAAGACATTGATGCCTTCAATGGTGAGTTAATTTCATCGGAAGCACGATTGGGCGTCCTTTACTCATATTCAGGATTCACTTCCAATGCAATAGAAAAAGCAAAGAAGCTTGGGATAAGTTGCTGTAGGCTATTTGATAATCAGGCAGCCGATATCCCATCAAGGTTAATATTTGTCGAAAGCTATTGCTGTACTCCACGCATATCCATTTCGGTTCTGGCTCCTCTTGACCACCAGTGGAGCTTAAGAACCTGGAATGATCTTTTCTTCCTTGAATTTGAAGACGAAGGAACGTCTATGGCTGCAATCGACGCTATTGTCAGGTCTTATCTCAGGGGGGAAGAGGAAGCAGTTAGAAGAACAAGAGAAACCTTCTTTCCGTCGAATTGGGCAAGAATACACGAATGTATCAAGGAGGAACCCATCAACAAAACGATAAAGATCATAATCCGAGGCAGCTGGAACGTGTATGAAGGAAGACTTGAGGCGCATTTGTTGAAGGGCTCGTACAACCTTTCCAGCGAAGAGTTCCTGGGATCTCTCAGTACGCCTTCTGTTGATACTCAAAGCTCCCACCCTGGACCGGGTTGGACCCTATTGAAGGCACCTCCTGCTCAGACCGCGATGAAACCGATTCGAGGCCTTTTCATTATGTCTAGTGGTAATGTGAAAGAGTCGTTAGTTGAGCAGCTTGGTTCAAAATCTATATCGTTTGAGC
>JAHFOW010000163.1 GCA_023261465.1 Planctomycetota bacterium | reverse complement strand
CTGTGGAAAAACTTCTTTTTTTGTATTCCTGAGGTAAATAATATATGAAGGAAGCAATGTTCTTCGAAAAGCTTGAAAACAAGAAGGTACGATGCTATCTCTGCCGCCACCATTGCATTATCGAGGACGGAAGAAAGGGCATCTGCCGGGTCAGAGAAAACCGTGGGGGTATACTCTATACTCTCGTTTACCGGAAACTCATATCTGAAAATATTGACCCCATTGAAAAGAAACCCCTGTTCCACTTTTATCCGGGCTCTACATCTTTTTCCATTGCAACTGCCGGATGTAATTTCAAATGTCTGAACTGCCAGAATTATGAAATATCACAACTGCCAAGGGATTCTGAACAAATTTTGGGGAAAGACGTAGCGCCGGAACAGATCGTTGAAGATGCGTTAGATAATCATTGTATGAGTATCTCTTACACTTACACAGAACCTACCATATTTTTTGAATACGCTTACGAAATTGCACAAAGGGCAACTCAAAAGAATCTCAAAAATGTGTTTGTTACCAATGGGTACACAACTCGTGAGGCGCTCTCAACAATAAAACCATATCTCCACGCCGCCAATGTCGATTTAAAAGGCTTCTCCGACGAAACCTACAAAAAGGTGTGCGGCGCACGTTTAGAGCCTGTGCTCGATTGTATCCGTTCTTATAAGGAACTGGGAATCTGGATAGAAATCACAACGCTCATTATTCCTGAGGTTAACGACTCGAAATCAGAATTACGCCAGATCGCTGAATTTATTAAAAGTGTCGGGCCGGAAATCCCCTGGCATGTGAGCCGGTTTTACCCACAGTATCGTTTGATAGAAAAACCGCCAACTCCTGTGGATACCCTGAGAATGGCGCGTGAAATAGGACTTGAGGTTGGGTTACGCTACGTATACGAAGGTAATGTACCGGGTGAAGGTGGAGAAAACACCTATTGCTATTCTTGTAAAAGAGTCCTTATTAAACGATATGGATACCAAATTACAGAAAATAATCTTATCAACAAGCGATGTCCATCATGTAATACTGCCTTAGATGGCATCGGCATATAGCGTCTTAAATCTTTTCGTTTTCATTTTGAATATGTTTTCCCGACCAAGGAGGCCCCATGATCGTATTAAAAAAAATACTTTGCCCTGTAGACCATTCAGAATGCTCGTATCTCGCCTTGAAATACGCTATTTCCCTTGCACTAAAAGATAAGGCAAAATTGTATCTCATGCATGTTGTCGATACTCGATTATATGATACGGAAATATATAAATTCAGCCCATATCAACTCCAGGAATCTGACGTCTACAAAATCCGGGAAGATTTAATGAAAAGTTTACCGGAAGGAACGTCCGACGTCCTGGCGGTTGAAACAATCGTAGTTAAAGGCGTGCCTTTTCAGGAAATCATAAGTACGGTTAAAGAGATCGGGGCAGATATTATCGTGATTGGCACTCACGGCAGAACAGGACTTTCTCATATTATGATGGGAAGTGTAGCGGAAAAAGTCGTCCGGAAGGCATCATGCCCAGTCCTCACGGTAAGAATGCCTTCATCGGCACAGGACAAAACATTACCACCGAACAAATAAATTTATTGTATAGGAATTTTCTTTTCAGTGAGGTATATAATTTTACAAAAAAAGCCATTGCAACACACGGAACATGCTGCAATGGCCTTGAATAAAGGGTACCTGGGAGGAATTCCTTTATTTTTTACCTCACTGAATATTTTCCCTGGTGTCTGTCATGGAGTTCGCCAATCTTGGACTTGTTCCAGTTGGATATCCTGCTATAATATCCTACAATCCTTGTAACTCCGTGGAGACGTGAAGTAATACCCGTCTCAAGAGAACTAATAACATATTCCAAATCCTGCCTGATTATCGCATCAACACTAATCGAAAATGCACACTCCAATTTGTGGTTGATTATTTTAAGCAGATGTTCCTGAGGCGTTTTTCCTTCAATATCGCCATCCACCTCTAAAAAATCATGCCCTGCAATTGCTGCGTCAAAGGCATTCAGTTTCTCTTCTATAAGCCACTGAATATCCGCTTTAGTACCTCTTTCACCCATTATCACGGGTGTTTCAAGCATTGCGGTTGTCATATTTTCTCTACCCTCCTTCTTTGTTTATTTAATAGTTTAATTACAGCACTTCAGGTTTAAGCCCTTTTTGGTAACTCCACATTTTCACTATAAAGACCTTTACTAACCGTATCCACAAACCCGCTTTTTTCACATCGTATCGCTGTCTTTATCACCTCCATTCCTATAGTTTAAACCTTCCTATATTACAACATATTGTACATACAGAGGTATAATATTTATACTAAAAAGAAAAATTTGTCAAGGGAAAAAACACTGTATTTTGTATATATTTTTTATTACACTACAACATATTGAAAATTAAATACTTTCTTTATAACTACTTATGATTATTTTATGATTTTTAAACAAGTCAATCTGTTGTACATAATATATCTTTGAGAGAACAACTTTTTTCATTGAAAGATATTCAGGTACTTAGTAAAATTCGATACGTGAAAAAGGCCGCTATTTTCGATATCGATGGGACGATTCTGAAAAATCACTCTTCAGAAAGGGTGTTTTTTCGATACCTTTTGGAAAAAAAGGTTGTCACCTTTAAAGATTTGTTGCAATTTGCGAGAGTATTTCTCAAAAACCTTTTTAATCTAAAAGGTATTTATCTGAGAAAGAATAAGTATTATTTAAAAAACAGGGAATATGCGCACATTGTTTCTGATATGAACCAATGTTTCCAGGAACGCATTTCTCCCCATATCTCAGCTATCGCCCTGGAAGAAATTGCAAGACTGAGAAGAGACGGTTATTTCATTATATTAATGTCAGGAACGTTAAGCCCTCTGGTGGATTGCTTCGTGAAGCGCTGTAATGCCCATATCGGAGTTGGAACAAGCCTTGGCGTTGACGATAACGGCAAAATTACCGGTGAAATAGACGGCATTCATGCCTACAGCAGTGGAAAAGTAAAAGTTTTAACCCGTCTTGCTGCGGAGTATAACATAGACCTTTCCGCTTCGTATGCCTTTGCAAATCAATATCTGGATGCAAAATTTATGCGGATGGCAGGCAATCCGGTAGCAGTGAACGCAAGCACACTGCTTTTATTTCATGCTAAAATGAGTAAATGGAAGATAATGGAATTTTAATGGGAGAATTCATGGATATTTATGAAATCATACAAAAAAGACGGAGCATTCGTTCGTATAAACCAGACCCTGTTCCCGACGAAAAACTCAACAAAATATTAGAAGCAGCAAGGCTTGCCCCAAGCGCTGCAAACAGGGAACCTGTCTATTTTATAGTTATCAAAAACAAAAAAATAAAAGAATCCTTTAAAAAAGCATATGATGAGGAATGGTTTTATACAGCGCCTCTGATTATCTGTGCGTGTAGCGTACCGGACAGGGCATGGAAACGAAGCGACGGGAAAAACTATGCGGATATCGATGCCACGATTGCTATGGACCATCTCATCCTCGCTGCAACTGCTGAAGGACTGGGTACCTGCTGGATAGCCGCTTTTAAAACACCCATTGTAAAATCGATTTTGAACCTTTCATCTGAGTTTGAACCTTTAGCGATGACGCCTCTGGGATACCCATTGGTTATTCCCGAACCTACCTTTCGTAAACCCATAGAAGACATGGTAAAAATTATTTAACAAAATGGTCGTATTAAAATAAAAACCCTGTACTATCGGGTTACGGTGTTTCTAAACGTCGCTTCAGTTCTTCTGCATTTTTTAAAACCTGCTTCTGCCTCTCTTCTTTAGAGACATTCTTTAAAGGTTCTAGTTGATACGTAAAATTATGTTCATCCTTAAACTTTGTAGGTAGCACAACTTCAGAAAAAAAATCAATCGGAAAGACTTGATAAAGAGGCGGCTTAATCTTTTCGTAAACAACCTTTCTTTCATAGAGAAGTCTGCCATCTGCGTCCCTTTTTTCCAAGGAAATCTTTCGTGTTCCATAATAGGTAAAAGATGTAGTCACAGGCGTCTCACCAACAGGCTCATCGTCTAAATAAACCATCGCGCCGGAAGGATGGGAATCGATAGTAAGCGTTCTTAATACACACCCGCAGAAGATACCGGTACTTAAACAAATACATGCAACAAACAAAGAAAACCGAAAGAACAATCTACACCTGTACCTTTTATCCTAAACTACCGAAGAAAGATCAATAATGTCTGCATGAAATGTTTCAATATCTAAAATCGCCACAGTATTTTTACCGTACAGCCACCCGCCACACTCACCGGGATTAATAAAAAGAGTACGTTCCCTTTTTATCTCGGGAATATGCGTATGAGCATAGATCACAATATCCGTGTACTCTAGCGACCTTTTATAAAGACTGTCAATCGTATGGGTTACTATTATATGTTTGTTGTCCAACATGATATCAAATGGTGGATCATGAATATCCTTACAAACGGTCAGCAATCCCTTACGCTCTCCATCATTATTTCCGAACACCCCTATAAACTTAGCTCTCAGCTTCGTAAAGCCTCTTAAAGAGAATGGAGCTACATAATCACCGGCATGAATGACATAATTTAAATTCTGAGTATTAAAATACTGCACCGCCTTCTGAACTGCAATAATATTGTCGTGTGTATCTGCAACAATTCCAATCTTCATAAAAAACAACCACAAACATTTTCTTTACTGAGTAGTCGTATATTTTTACCAGCGCCAATTGCACTCCACTTGATAACACAGATTTGATATTTACAGGGAAGGCTTTTTTACCCGAACACATGGCGGAGAGGCCGGGATTCGAACCCGGGGTAGAGATTTAGTCTCTACAACGGTTTAGCAAACCGTCGCTTTCAGCCGCTCAGCCACCTCTCCATATCTCTTGAAATGTCTTTAATAACAAGAAAGCCGCACGATTTTGCGTCTCTCCTTTTTTCAACTCACGGTAAATGGCGGAGGGAGTAGGATTCGAACCCACGGGAGGCTTTCGCCTCCAGCAGTTTTCAAGACTGCCGCCATAGTCCACTCGGCCATCCCTCCATAATTTAAAGGCTATCGCCCTGCTTGCAAACTTCCTCTAAAATATTCCTGGCAACAAAGATGGGCGCATTCTTCTGCATTGCAAGCGCTATCGCATCGCTTGGCCTGGAGTCGATTTCAACGAGCGAACCGTTTCGCTGCAATATAATCTTCGCATAAAACGTGTTGTTCCTGAGATCGTTAATCTCAATCTTTACGATTTCGGTATTCAAACCTTCTATAATGTTACCAATGAGGTCGTGCGTTAAAGGACGTGGGGTAGTAATTCCTTTTACTGCCCGGTCAATTGCCCATGCCTCATGAAGACCAATAACAATAGGAAAGGTTCGGGGTCCATCCTTTTCCTTCAAGACAATAATCTGATGATCGCTTGTCTCTGTTATTATGATCTTTGAAAGTTCCATAGGAACCATAAACAACTTCCTTTTTCCACACGACAACAAATATTTTTGTGTCGCTTTGTATTCAGACAGGAGTTAACTACAGAAGATTTTAGCACATCGACCCCTTTTGTCAAACATTTTTTAACATTAGACACTGCAACGCATCACAGCCGGAACGAAACTCCGGAATTCCCCGTCATCATAGTAATATTATCGAATTAAACCGCACTAAAACTTTACATAATTATAAATAAAGAATGATTTTCCCTTTATAAATAAAAAATAAAAAGGTATATTGAAATGTTGTTTATATATTTTAACATGCAAAATAGAGCAAGACTTGAACTGTTCGGCTGAATGTTGCTCTTGTTCACCAAAATTAAAGGAGAAGGCTATGGATTTTTCTTTTACAGAAGAGCAGGAACTTTTCAGAAAAGCTGTGAGGGAATTCTGTGAGAAAAAAATTGCCCCCAGGGCTGATGAAATCGACACAAAAGGCAATATACCTTACGATGTTTTACAAGAAATGGCATCCTTTGGCCTCCTTGGAATAACGATCTCACCCGAATACGGTGGTTCAGGGGCAGATTTTATTACTGCTCTAATTGCAGCAGAGGAAATAGCAAGAGCCGATGTGAGTATGGCAACTGCTGTTTTTTACCTCGTAGAAGCCAGTTGGGGATTTTTAATGGATAAGCACGGCAGTAAAAAGGCAAAAGAAGAAGTACTTCCGGATGTAACAAAAGGAAAAAAATTCCTGGGTATCGCCTCGACAGAAGCTCATGGTGGTTCTGATATTGCTTCCGTTTCAACGGTCATGGAAAAAAGAAATGACAAATTCGTAATAAATGGTGAAAAGACTTATATAACCGGCGTAAGGGAAGCTAATCAA
>JAHFOW010000162.1 GCA_023261465.1 Planctomycetota bacterium | reverse complement strand
GATACAGCTCATCTGGATGAAGAGCACATAATACGCGCCTGCGTGGAGACGGTGGCAGAAGGAAGCGTTGATGGCATTTTATCACCCCTCTTTTATTCCTTTATCGGAGGGCCAGGCGCTGCAATGGCATACAGGACAATAAACACCCTGGATTCTATGGTGGGATATAAAAATGAGAACTATCTTCGTTTTGGCTGGGCGTCGGCACGACTGGACGATATTGCCAATTATATCCCGGCAAGAATCTCTGCGTTTTTGATTCCTGTCGCCGCCCTCTTTTGCGGCTATAGTTTTAAAAATTCGTTAAAGATTGCGTGCAGGGATGGACGTAAACATGAAAGCCCAAATAGCGGCATACCGGAAGCCGCTATGGCTGGTGCTTTGAGTGTACAATTAGGAGGCCCAAGTGCCTATCAGGGTGAAATTATAGAAAAGCCTTTTATTGGCTATGCGAAAAATAAACTGACGGTAAAGTCTATAGAAGCTGCTATCAGAATTGTGCATGTCACGACACTTTTATTTTTAATAGGCGGAATTGGTGTTATTGTTTGCCTGAATATCCTATGAAACAATCACAAAGTCTTTTGGAAAACCTGGACCCCCGGTCAAAGATACTCTCCTTCCTTGCTATTATTTTTTGCATGGTATTGACCCCTATTACGCGTCTTAAGGATTTTGAACTTTATTTTCTGCTTATACTCATACTTGGTTTTCTTTCAAAGGTCACTCCCGTACAGGTGTTGAAAAAGGTACTTATTTTAATCCCCTTTGTCCTTTTTATTGCACTCTTTGTGCCATTTCTGAAGGAAGGACATGAATGTTGTTCCATTCAAATACCTGGCTGGAAATTGAGTATTACCCATGAAGGTATCTGGACATTTTTGAATATCATCATCAAATCGGGACTGTCAATCCTTATCATGGTAATTGCATCTGCAACAACACCTTTTGCCGATTTTTTAAAGGGTCTCGGATTATTGAAAATACCCCCGCTTCTGGTAATGATTATGTCATTTATGTACCGGTATATCTTTGTCCTTTTAGACGAGGCCAAACGGCTCATGCGCGCCCGGTCGCTCCGCTTTTTTGGTCACCATTACAAGGAACAATTCCGGGCAGTCGGCTATATGATTGGGGTATTATTTATCCGAACGTTTGAACGCTCCGAAAGGATTTACCATGCAATGGTTGTTCGCGGTTTCGCCGGAGAAATACCGGCCATACAACGTTTCAGGTTTTCTTCTATGGATTTTTTATTTATCACCGGTATAATCATATCTCTTTTGTTTATTGTATCCGGCGTAATTTATAAAATAGAGCATACAAAAATCATTCACTTTCACTTATGGCTGGGATTATAAAGATTTCAAACCTGAGTTATCATTATCCTGATGGAACTATAGGACTCAATGATGTAAGTTTCGAGGTAGAAAAAGGAGAAACGCTGGTCATTGTTGGCGCAAATGGTACGGGCAAGTCGACATTATTTATGAATTTGATGGGTGTGACAGAAGGTAACGGTCACATCGAAATTATGGACATGACGCTCAACAAGGGAAATTTAAAGCGGATACGACAGGAGATGGGCATGGTATTTCAAAATCCGGACGACCAACTCTTCTGCCCCACCGTGCTGGATGACGTCTCTTTTGGACCTTTGAATCTGGGGTGGGACAGCACCCGCGTCCACAATGCTTCCCATCAGGCATTAGCCATGGTAGGATTGGAAAGCTACGGATCGCGCGTATCGCACCATCTGAGTTTCGGTGAGAAAAAGAGAGCGGCAATCGCTACGGTGCTTTCCATGAATCCAAAGATTCTCTTGCTCGACGAGCCTACCAGTGGATTGGATCCCCGAAGCACTTCAAAATTTATTAATATCCTCTATACCTTAAAATCACAGGGAAAAACGCTCCTTATTGTCACCCATGATATATTTCTTACCCAGGAGATTGCAGACCGGGTGCTGGTCTTCAGCGAAGAAAAAAGGCCTGTTGCTGTTGGGAATTATAATGATATATTAAGCAATAATGATTTGTTATTAAAACACAACCTTGTTCACCAACACCGGCATCGTCACGATACACTGGTACATGAACACGAACACCGGCATGGCTACGGACATGAACACCAATAACCCTATCAGCCTTACGAACGACATTTGCGCAGATGGTATATGCTGTTTTATGAGTATTCCCCGAAATCAAAGCCATCTCGGAATAAAAAAGTTTTTCTTCAGGAAGAAGAATGCCTCGTATGGCATAAAATTGCTTTATACCGGGATTCATATAAAGGATATTGTTTACAATCCCTGCCGATGTTTAAATTTTTATTTAAAAGAAAACAACACGCCCATAGGCTCACCAATCCAGGTCGTGTTACGATGCGGCATATTTGGCAAACAGTGCAGGCCATATACTTGTAAAGAATTTCCTGACAAGTCTGATAGTTTCATGTATGACGTCCATGCGCCCTGCGCCTATAACGATTATATTGCCCCCAAAAATTATATTGAACTGAAACACAAAGATGTTTTTCGCCTTTTTTACGCTATTAAAGACGATGATAAACTCCTGAAAAAGATATTTCCCGGCCGTGCACCAGAAGAAACAAGAAATACATTGAACCAGAGCAGCAATATAGTTAAAATAAGCGCTATCTGGAATGAGAATCCTTCGGAATATTTTCTCCTGGAAGTACCCAGCGTTGAATCTGTTTTGTATATTTCCGGTGTACACCCAAAAATAAAGAATGTCATACAGGCATACGACCAGTGGCAGGGACACATCGAAAGCTGGTTGGAAAAGCACTATGGCAATAAATGGCAGGAACGTTTGAACAGCGCAATTGCAGAGGAAAAAGCAAAGACGGGCAATGATAAAAAAAAATAAAGTGTTCACCTGTATTCTGATATTAGCCATTGTATCCTTCGCAATGTGCGGCGATGATGATGTCACCGGCGCGGCGCCGAAAAACGATAACGATATTTCCCGCATAAATATTCAATGCCATTGCACGCATACATCAGTGACCGAAAAATGTTGTTGCTGTACACGGAATGAAACGTGTGAACGATATCAAAATAATGCAGAAAATGCCGGGCGGGGCTTTTACCTGTCCAACAGTTGTATACGTTGTTCAGAAGGGGCTGCACTGCATATAGGACGGATTATTATCTTAAAGTACATGCCGCTTGATAAAATTCAGCAAACAAGCGAACAATTCATATGCTTTCTTTTTAAGAATAACACTGCTTTCATGCCTGAAACAGATATATTCCCTCCCAAAAAACCACCACGGGTATTCACCTATACGATAGCCAGTGTGTAGTTTTAATTAGAGGGCATCGCCTTCTTTGTTCATTGGAGAGGCAGTAAAACTGTCGCAGTTTGAATTTCCTCAACGTAAACCATAAATAAGGACGTGTTATGTGGCCAACGGCACAAATGTTATTATTATACGATAAGATTAATAAAAGGAATTTATTGGGAGAATATAAAAAATTACTAAAAAATTCTCTGTCAGGTTTGGATATTATTCAGGAATACCAGTGGAATTGCGCACAATCAATGCTTGAATATGTAGCCAGAAACGTCCCTTACTACCGAAATGTATTGAAAGAAAAACATATCTCCGATAATGATGTATCGCCGTGGGAAGTTATCGGTACATTGCCGATAGCAACGAAAGACCTTTTCCGCTCAAACTTTGATGATTTCCTCTCAGATGAATATAGAAATACCAAAAAGATATTTTTTTACCATACGGGAGGGTCAACCGGACAACCCGCAAGAATTGCCGTTGACGATCTCTATTTAAACTTCCGATGGGCAGTAATATACTATAACTTAACATGGATTGGCTATACATTAGGCGACTGTCATGGATTCATTTATGGAAGCAATCTTGATGCAAAGGAACAATGCTCTTTAAGACAGAAGGGGCAGCACTGGATGATGAACTCATTTCACGTAAATGCCTTTTATTTCGATAATAAAAGTTTAAAATCATTCGCCAACAGATGTATAAGAAAAAAGCCTAAATTTATCATCGGCTATTCCTCTGCGCTCATGGAGTTCGTAAAATACGTGGAAAACAATAATCTCCCCGTACAGTTTGATTTTATTGAATCCACAGCAGAGTTCATTTCCGATGAGGCACGACAAAAACTTGAAGAAGTATTTCATTGTAAAGTTTATGACCGTTATGGATGCAGAGAAGTCGGCAATATTGCGCATGAATGTGCATTCCGTAACGGACTCCACATCAACTGGCAAAGTGTCTCCCTTGAAATCGTTAACAAAGGTAAATATCCCTGGCTTGGTCAGGAATACGGCGATATTGTTATAACAAGCTTAAAGAATAAAGGAATGCCTTTGATTCGTTACTTTGTCGGGGACATTGGAAAAATTGAAGACGCTGCGTGTCCATGCGGCATGGCAAGCCCGAGACTTTACCTTGGTGGTACACGGTCTATCGACATTTTGTATACCACTGACGGCGTCATGGTATCTGCTTCGCCATTATCGTTAACGACAAGGGATTTATATTCCATAATGAAAATTCAGTACGTTCAAAAAAGCTTAACATATCTAGAAGTAAACGTCGTAACTGACCACGTTGACGACAACAATATCAGAACAACCCTTGGGAGCAGACTAAAGAATATCTTTGGAAATGAAATGGAAATTCATTTTAATTTTGTTGACGATGTAGCACGTGAACTATCAGGCAAATACCGGCTTACAAAGCGCTTATTTTAAAAAATGAGGAACATCAATAAGATATTTTCCTATGCACAGATGCTGGTCATTGTGTGTCTGATGGCCATGAGCGAAGACCAGGGAAGAATTTTCTTCAGCAAATCCGAAAATTTCCCCTGCGCAGCGCATCAGTGCGGTTGCAAGACGGAAGCCGATTGTAAGGCACACTGCTGTTGTTCGCCGCATAAGGACCAAAACGAGTTCCAAAACATCAGCGAAAAGCACAAAAGTTTCCATGTCTTCATAAGCAGCTTAAACTGTAAACATGGAAATAACGCATTCACCACTATTACATTTCAAAGTAAATATGTATTAGCAGATAAGATTCAACCTATTACAGCATCCTTTCTATGTTTTCTTGTCAGCAATACCTTAATTCCATCTCCCGAAATACTACCATCTCCAATAGAAAAACCACCACGATATTTCATATAAAAACCAATCCAACGTTAATAAATCGTTTACTTCTTTTGCAAAATTGAGATTCCTCGCTATCACCAGGAGTGGTAGTATTGCTTCAATGTCATTAAGTTAAGCTACCTGCCGTAAAAGTCCCCCTTAGAAAAGGGGGATTCAGGGGGTTGTTTTGATCAAATAATCCTTAACTTAATGACATTGAGTATGGCTTGGACATGGCGCAGCATGGCTGTTAACGAACCCACAATTTCTCTTCTATCATTTGATAGATCGTTCGTTTGAGTGTATGCGCTGAAGTCGGGAAATACAAAGGCAGGATTGCATCACTGTCATTTGTCAGAACGTTTGCATGTCAACTTATATAAAATATTCACTGTGTGTAAGCAGTCCCTAAGAATCTCACTACTGAAATTTTAACCATAATTCATGTCGGAGAATTTGTGAAATATTTTTTTTATAAACACCATACTCGTGTTGCTATAACATTTATACTCTGGATTGTCATAGTAACATGCTGTTATCAAAACAAGCTTTACGCATGTGATCTTTGTTCTTTAGGGGGATTTGGCGGAACAACCGGCGCTGTGAACCCCGTTGCGGCAGAAGCTCCCCAAAAAAACAAATATACCATAGGATACCTATTGGAGTACCAGGACTGGGATCAGGTCTCAGTCGAAAAGGCGCATGAACTGCACGAACAAGGCCGTGATGCCCATGATAGAAAGAATGACATTTCAAATAGTATCTTTTTCGGTTACGGGATTACCGATGCACTTTCCATTAACGTTCAGGTACCTTATGTTGAGAGACGTTTTAAGGAAGTCCACGAAGAAGAATTTCTCGGTGAAGACGAAAAATCTAATGGCCTTGGAGACTCTATTCTCCTGGGAAAATACAAATTTTATGACAAGAAATTCGGAGTTGCAGCAATCTTTGGTTTCAAAGTGCCTACCGGCGCCACCGGTGAAAGAAACAAGGCAGGTGGAAAGTTAGAACCAGAATTACAGCCCGGCACAGGCTCCCTTGACTATATGCTCGGTATCTCAGCCAATAAAAAAATCAATCATTTGATCATATTGGACGGCACGGCGCTCTATCACCTTAAAACAGAAGGCACCCAGAATTATGAATTCGGCGATATTGTAAGGGTAACAACCGGCGTCACCCTTAACGTTATCGATGGCGAAAAGAAAC
>JAHFOW010000161.1 GCA_023261465.1 Planctomycetota bacterium | reverse complement strand
AATGCATAGTAATCAGACCATGTATACGCTGTTACATCCTTCATCCCCACTCCGAGTATCTTTTCCGCCGCCGGATTAACAAACAAAAACTTTCCGCCTGTATCTGCCACAACGACTCCGTCCCCCATGCTGTTCAAAATGATCTGCACACCCTTTAGGGTTTCTTCTGGTATTACTAATGCATCATTTCTGACTCGAAGTTCTTCGTTTGTCAATTTTAATTGTTCTTCTATCTGTTTGAGATCTGAACAGATGTGCTGTTCACTTTCCATCAATATTGCCACAGTCTGCTTGTCTTTCACAACCTCCTTTTCCATTTCTCTGACCTTTTCTTCGAGTTTCGATATGACAAGGGTGTTATAACTTCTGAGGAATTCCTCATCGTCATCATCAAGTATTTTTTCAGCTCCTTGTGCAGACTGACTTATTCCTGCCTCAAGAAATCCTTTCAACGCATTCCACCCCTCGTGAATATCAGTGCATTTCTCAATGAACGACACAGCGCCGAGTGACGTAACAAGCTCTTTCTCTCTGTTGCCAGCATAAATAGCGGAGTAGAAAATGAAAGGGATGGATTTCAGCGTCTTGTCCTGCTTTGCAGTGCGAAGTAACTGGAATCCATCCATCCGGGGCATTGAAACATCTGAGATGATGAGGTTGGGTTTCCGCGTTCTGGCGATTTCCAGCGCATCGAGTCCGTCGTGCGCTTCAAATACGGTATGGCCATGTTTCTCGATTAAGTGTCGCAGGAGCAGCCGGTCGTCATCATTGTCGTCGACAAGGAGTATTTGCATACTAATTTCTCCTGAATAATTGTGGAATAAGTCAGGCGCTCAGGGAATTGTTTTTTCATTCATTACATGAAAATACTATATCATAAAATGAGTAAACAGACAAATGCCATTATTTATGAGAAAAGGATTGCTTCGCTGCGCTCGCAATGATAGAGGGGTCAAATTTTTGCCATTTTAGTATACTTCAATGTTTACTCTCCGGATTCTTAACTCTCCAACTCTTCCACTCTTTCACTCATATTTTCTTTCATTACTTTCCTATTGTAATTTGATGGCAATCCATTATAATTACGAAAATTCATGCAGGAATAATTGCTTCGCTCCGCTTGCAATGACAACGAGCGTAAACTTTTGTCATTTTAGTATAATACCTGCAGGTTTTGTGGTTACTTTAACGTTATTATCGAATTAATTTTTTGTCTTTATCACACGTGATACACACCAAAAAAATATTCTTTTTTGTTACCCTTGTTTCTCTCGCCTTTTTTCCCACGTTTGTAGCCTTCGGCCAATCTTTTGCTTTTCTTATACCTCCATCAGAATTTAAGGCATTCGATACCCCGAACGATGCCGGTGAAACCGTGTCGCTAACATGGCCTGTCTCACCCAGCGATGCGGCGGATGTCTTTTATGTCATTTATATTGACAAGGATAAAAACGGTAGTTTTGAAAAAGAGGCCTTTCGGATAAAGTCTAATACCAGCTATCGCACGAGTGTTCCTGAAATCTACGGTTATAAAAAAACAAACGGCAACTATCATTACGTGCAGGTCAATCCCAGAAAAGTATTAAATGGCGAAACACTCAATAAGAAACAGATGTATTATTTCAAACTCGCCATGGTCGCAGGCGATAATAAAACGTTTGTGGACGCCATAGCCTCAGCCAGGGCTCGCGGCAATTGGCTCCATACGAAAAAGATAAACAATTTCGTTATTATGATTATCCTTTCTGCCATTATCCTCTATTTTATTGTCCATGCACGGCGAAATCCGAATATGTTCCTGCGAAAGATCAGTGGTTTGGACGCCGTGGATGAGGCGCTGGGACGCGCCACGGAAATGGGCAAACCAGTCCTTTTTGTTCATGGATTAACAGGCATGGGGAGTATATCCACCATTGCAGCAACAAGTATCCTTGGAAGGATTGCGCGAAAGATTGCTGATTATGACGCGAACCTGCAGGTCGTTAATAATGACCCTATTGTCATGTCGGTGAGTCAGGAGGTGGTAAAAGAATCGTATTTGGAGGCAGGACGGCCCGATGCCTATAATCCGGACAATGTCTTTCTGGTCGCTTCCGAACAGTTTCCCTATGTCGCAGCAGTAGGCGGTATTATGACCCGCGAGAAACCGGCCGCAAATTTTTTTATCGGATATTTTTATGCAGAGGCGTTGATCCTTGCTGAAACAGGCGCAGCCACCGGGGCAATCCAGATCGCCGGCACTGACGCCTATACCCAGGTGCCCTTTTTTATCACCACCTGTGATTACACATTGATTGGAGAGGAACTTTATGCCGCCAGCGCTTATTTATCAAGAGAACCCATGCTCATGGGAACGCTCCGGGCGCAGGACGTAGGGAAGGGATTGCTTATTATTATATTGGTATTAGGCACGGTCATGGCAAGTTTTGGATTAACATTCATCACGCGTCTCTTCGAGGCTTTTTGATAATTTTTAGCCACGAATTGGCACAAATGGACACGAATGAAAATAAAATATTATATAAAGATTTATCTTACAAAATTAAATTATGAATTTTCTTAAACGTACTATTCCACTTATCATAGCCTTTGTCATGGGCGTGCTCATGGCCATGCAGTATTTTGTCCCCCACAAACTCTCCCAGGATTTACTGGAAGTAGTGTCCCGATGGGACAGGATTATTGCCGGCTTTGCCGTATTTATCGGGGCATATAGCTTATTTCATCTTCACTGGACAAGGATTAAAAGAAGGGTGGCTGGCTGGGGGTACAGCGTGTTCGTCTATTTTGGAGCTATCATCACCCTCATTTTTGGACTGCTGAATGGCGGAAAGTTTTTCTGGAATGACAAACAGGAAGGCACGATGTTCGACTGGCTTTACTATTATATACAGGTGCCGGCCGGCGCTACGATCTTTTCCATCCTTGCATTCTTTATTGCATCTGCTGCTTATCGCACATTTCGTGCGCGCACCAATGAGTCCACCGTGTTACTTATTGCTGCAATTATCGTAATGCTGGGGCGGGTGCCTATTGGAAATTATATCTCTCAATACATTCCTGTGATTGCTGACTGGATTATGGCCGTTCCCAACCTGGCGGCAAAACGCGGTATTCTCCTGGGGATGAGTCTGGGGGCAGTTGCAACCTCCATCAAAATCATATTTGGTATTGAGCGGTCATATCTGGGTGGGGGCGATTAATGAAGGGACATTTTTTCGTGGACAATCGCCGGCATGAGTCGGCTACTACCGGGGATAATGTTATTGAATTAAGGAAAGATATTTCAATTTTAAATAAAAGCCCAAAGGGCTTACCTAGGAAAGCCCAGGGCAACGCCCTGGGTAAAAAGTACAATAATATTTTTAAGCTCTGAAAGAGCGTAATAACAACGGATGGAAAATAATGTACCAATCGTCAACAAGCATCTTCGTTCGCATTATATTTATATTGAGAAAATAAATTCCTTATTATATAACCCTTTTCAGGGTTTAATTCTGCTCTATCTCTTTTTCCCAGGACGTTGTCCTGGGCTATCTTGTGAGAGCCCCTTTGGGGCTTGAGGAAAGTAGCGATATTTATGGATATATCACGCGACTATCTTTATAAATCTTTGCTTATTATGAATATGCAATATTTTGAACTGCTTAATTCAATGACGTTGCCTGCCGGGGGATGTAAATAGTGGAAAAGCTTATACGAGTAGACAGTCGCATTATCTTTGCCATTATCACCGTTGCCGTGGTAGTCTCTCTCGTCTTGCGGTTTGAACTCCCCATACCGGCCTCTGAACCTGTACAGGGGGTTTATGAAAAGATAGAGTCTCTGCCGAAAGGCGCACACGTTATGATTGCCTTTGACTACGAACCTTCTTCAAAGGAAGAATTACAGCCCATGGCTATTGCCTTTCTCCATCACTGTTTTAGCAGGGATTTAAAGGTGATCGGCATGACCCATTATCCCGGCGCTCCCGGCCTTGCAGAGCAGGCAATGACATCGGTCGCAAGCCAGTATCAAAAAAAGAATGGCGAAGACTATGTCTTTCTCGGATACAAACCCGGATCAACATCCCTTATTATTAACATGGGGGAAAACCTGTATACAGCATATCCCAAGGATTTTTATGGAAATGACACAACGACGCTACCTGCCTTGCAGGGTGTCGAGTCGCTCAGAAATATTGATTTCCTGTTCGACCTTGCCGCAGGCTCGACCATAGAAAGCTGGATCGTATTCGGAAAAGAAAAATACAAGTTTGATCTTGGCGCCGGATGCACGGCAGTGATAGGCCCTGATATGTATCCCTTTCTTCAATCTAAACAACTGGTTGGCTTACTGGGCGGCCTTAAAGGCGCTGCAGAATATGAGGCGCTGGTCAATAAAAAGGCAAGCGCCGTGAGCGGCATGCGGCCGCAAAGCGTGGTTCATGTGATTATCATTCTGTTTGTTATTTTTGGAAACGTTGTCTATTTTACTACCAGAAGGGCACGACATGCGTAGGGATTCTAACTTTTTTATCCTTGTTGGCTCGATCGGCTTGTTCGTTTGTGTCAACATTGTTTTAATGGTATCAAAAAAACTCCCTTTCAACTCTCAGGGGTTCGGCATTATTCTGGCTGCGGGGTTAACCCTTGCTATCTATAGTTTTCTCTATCAGGATAACCCTGCGTTTAAGATTGCAGAAAATCTGTATGTGGGCGTATCCCTGGGCTATACCATTATTATCACCTGGTTTAATTTCTTGAAACCAGACCTGTATGATCCTCTGATTGTGCCCATCTTTTCAAGGGCAGCCACACAGTCGCCTCAGTATGGATTAATCATACCATCACTCCTGGGTACTTTCATGCTCCTGCGGTTTTCACGAAAATTGTCGTGGCTAAGCAGGTGGACGTTTGCATTTGTGGTAGGGCTCGGTGCAGGGGTGAGCATTCCCCGTGTTATCTCGGCGTATATCCTCGAACAGATTAAGCCATCCTTACATCCCGTCTTTTCAGGCGGCGAGACCGTCCTTTCGAGTATCAACACATTATTAATCATGCTGGGAGTCATTTCAGTACTCATCTATTTCATCTTTTCCGTCGAACACAAAGGCGCTATCGGAAAGGTATCCAAAATAGGGATATGGTTCCTCATGATCTCCTTCGGGGCGTCCTTTGGCTACACCGTCATGGGCAGATTATCGCTACTTATCGGCCGGATTCAGTTCTTGCTGAGGGATTGGCTGGGTATTTTACAATAACAATGTAATTGTGCTAATTTTCGAAAACTACTCACAAAGTTATAAACAGTGAGGGGTAATGACTAGAGAAACAGATGCAAGGATTGTTATTGATAGACTTCTCCGGGGAGCCGGATGGGATATCGAAAACAAAGCGCAGGTCTCCACCGAAGAACCCGCGAAAGATGGAAGGGCAGATTATCTTCTTAAAAATATCAGAACACAGCCCTTAGCGATTATCGAGGCGAAACGTTTTTCAATCGATCCCTATAGCGCAAAAAAGCAGGCCGAAGAATACGCACACTCACTTGTTATCCCCTTTATTATCTTAAGCAATGGCCATGAGCACTATTTTTGGGATTATGCCGACGGTGATGCCCGTCCAATACTTGGCTTACCAACACAGGCAGACTTGGAACGTCGTGCAAACCTTAAGATTCATCGCCGTGGCTCTTTGGACGAATCCTTAAAATCCATTTCTTACACTGAAAAATTTCGCTTTAAAGGCGAAGAAATCGAAACTCGCCCATACCAATTGAACTGTCTAAAAAAGGCAGATGAAGCACTTTCTGCCGGACGTCGCCGCATGCTCTTTGAAATGGCAACGGGCACTGGTAAGACACTGACTATTGCAATGCTTATAAAACGGTGGTTTCAAGCGGCTATCATTTCGCGGGTGCTTTTCCTTGCGGATCGAATTGAGTTAGCCAAACAGGCGAAAGAAACCTTTTATGATTATTTGCATGATTGGCCGTCAAAATTGTTATATGGTGGTAAACGGAGTCTGGAAGGCCAGATCGTTGTGGGCACTTTGGATACTATCGCCGGGCAATTAGGACCAAATGGCTTTGGACACGGCTACTTTGATTTAGTCGTAACTGATGAGTGCCATCGTTCTATTTATAATACTCATAGAGCAACCTTGGCCCATTTTGATGCAGTTCACATCGGTCTGACGGCCACGCCAAATCCTGGCGAATTGCGCTGGATTAGTGACCACGAACGTCAACTCGTAAAAAGTACCTATCTTTTTTTCGATTGCTGGGACAGCGCAAAAAAAGAAGGGTTCCCAACCTTTTCTTACACATTACAAGAAGGTATTCGTGATAAATACCTAGCAAACTATAAAATTTATGTAGCCGAAAGCAATCTCACCTTTGAA
>JAHFOW010000026.1 GCA_023261465.1 Planctomycetota bacterium | reverse complement strand
CCGGTTACCAAGACGCAAACGGGCAGGGAAAAATTCAGAATTAAAGGGAATATTGAGAAATAAAGGATATGGCTAAATCCTCTGAATTATTTAAGAGAATGAAAACACGGGAGAGGGCGCTGTTGATCGTCGCCTTTCTCGTACTCTTTTGCATGGGCGTTGATAGATATATGGTGAGTCCCTTTTTAGAATCAATAAACGAAACAAAAGAGCAACTGGACCATCAGGAGAAACTCCTCGTGAAATATTATTCATTCGTTGCCAAAAAAAAACAGTACGAAGCCCGCCTGGACGAGCTGGAAAAATACTACACCAATCTCAGGGAAAAATTTTTATTGGAAGAAACAGAAGAACTCGCTTATGCAAAGTTACAGGAATTGATCAACAACCTGGCAAACAAAAACAAGCTTGTAGTATCAAGGAGTACTGCGCTGAAAAAAGAAGTTATTGATAAAAAACCGTATCTCATTGCGTTAACCATTAGCTTTGATATCAGCGATTTTGACAGCTCACAGAAATTACAGAGTTTTTTATATGATATAGAATATAATAATGATAAGCTCCTTTTTATTGACAGCCTCAGAATCAAGACCCTGGGTTTGAATATTACTAAAGGAGCGACGATTTCATCAACCTTAACGGTAATTGCCTCTATAGAAAAGAAGTCATAACTTTAATATGAAGCCTGTTAACTTCAATATAAAATCACTAGAGATTGTTTTTGAAACGATTGGCAAGAGGATAATCCGATGGAAGTATTATTTGCCCATTATTAATCTTATCCTATTTTTTGGCGTTATTGGTTTTGCGGTTATTTGCATACTTTTAATATATAATCCGCCGGAACAGATGCCCAGACTGAGTAGACATGAAGAATCCCCCCTGGACGTAAAATCACTGCCTTCGCTGTCAACCGATGCAAAACCATTGGATGCGTATGACCTTATTATGTTAAATAACCCATTTTCTTCAACCCGTACACCCTGGACTTCCCTGGAAACACCGGTAGCGGCTTCGAAAACAGAAGCAAAGACAGATGTCGGACAGGAAGAAGGTGAAGGAGAGGGAGAAGACTCTGAACAGTCGCCGGTAAGCCAGCAAAAACATGCAGGATCAGGTCCAAAAATCGCGCTCCAGGGAATTCTCATTTTTGGAAGTAACAAAAAGGCATTAATAGAGAATCCCGATCGGTCAAAGAGCGATAAGCAATTTATCTTTGTCGAGGAGGGTGAAGATATTGGAGGATACAAAGTAAAGAGTATCGAGCCGGATCAGGTGAAGCTTGACTGGCACGGAGAAGAACTAATTCTTGTTATGAGGTCAACCCAGAACAAATAGCGATTATGATCTTTAAATATCGTTTACTCTCGACATCGAGCGGTGTTATTGAAGGAGAGAAAGAGGCCGCCAGCAAGGTCGATCTGATTAAGGAACTTCGTAAATCGGGCCATATCATCCTGAGCATTCAGCAGGTTGAAAAAAATAAGCGCTTCGGGCTTCTCTTAAACCGGGCGCATAAAAAAGCCGTTTTACCATTTACGCTGGAACTTTCAACGCTCCTGGAAGGTGGTATTCCCATTGATAAAAGCCTCTCCATTCTCATAGCGGCTCAGGAGAATAAACCTATGAAGGTTGTTGTCGAGGATTTGTTGAATGGAGTTAAATCCGGGAAATCATTTGCCGATGCCCTTAACAATCATATCAAATTATTTACCAGCGTATATATAAACATGATCCGCGCCGGGGAAGAAGGCGGGGTGCTGGCGCAGGTGCTTAAGAGATTGGGCGCATTTCAGGAAAAAGTGCAAAAGACACGGGGCGAAATTATTTCTGCAATGATTTACCCGATCCTCCTGAGTGCTACGGGAATTATATCCGTGGGCGCGCTGGTTATTTACGTTATTCCCAAATTCGCCCAGATTTTTGAAGGAGTTGGCATTTCACTCCCGTTTTCTACAATGATGATATTAGGCCTGAGCCATTTTTCTATCAGGTACGGGTGGGTATTTGTTATTGCCGTAATTGTCGGCATGCTTCTCTATAAAAGGGCCATGAAGGACAAGCAGACATCCATAAAACTGGATCAGAAAAAATTAAAACTGCCTTTCATTGGCAATCTGATATGGAAGGTGCAGATATCCCGGTTTGCCAGGACGTTAGGCACATTACTGGAAAACGGAGTGCCCTTGCTGAAGTCTATGGATATTGTGAAAGATGTGATCTCCAATCGTTACCTTGCCGATATTCTGGGAAGTGTAAAGCAGAATGTAAAAGACGGCGCTGGTCTTACCATATCGCTTGCGATTCGGGGATTTCTCCCGGAAATAGCGGTGCATCTGCTAAAAGTGGGGGAAGAGACGGGGCGGTTAGACCACATGCTCTTAAAAGTTGCCGACAGTTTTGATGCTGACGTGGAACAACGTATGAAACGGCTCATTACCTTGGTCGAGCCCATGCTGATCCTCCTCATGGGCGGCGTAATCGGTATCGTCGTTGTTTCCATGCTCACGGCGATCATGAGTGTGAATGATATGCGGTTCTGAAGTTTTATTTAGTGGAAATTTGCAAACAACATTTTAAATGTTTGCTATTTAATACAAAGGGACAGCGCTTTTATTTTATTCATAATTTGTTCAGTAATCTCCACGATATCCTTTTTTTCCACGTTTTCATGCGTGGTATGAAAGGTCATAGGGCTTCCAAAAATAATCTTTA
The DNA here is from genome assembly GCA_023261465.1 of Planctomycetota bacterium. Classification (GTDB taxonomy): domain Bacteria; phylum Planctomycetota; class Brocadiia; order Brocadiales; family Brocadiaceae; genus JAHFOW01. Next base: position 19,612 of record JAHFOW010000026.1, on the reverse strand, counting down.
TCCGTGTGATTTTCGGTATTGTTTTGCCCTTTGGCAGCGCTTCATAGGTACCAGAAATGTAGGCAGGAATAACCGGTGCCCCTGTCTTTTTGACAAGAAATCCGATGCCGGGATTGCCTTCCTGCAGTCGTCCTTCTTTACTGACCGCCCCCTCTGGAAATATACCAACAACCCCATTTTTTCTGAGTACTTCGACCCCTTCCCGTAATGCGGTAATATTGGAACCCTTTTCCCTGACGCAGATACAGCGTAACAACTTAAAAAGCCACCTTGCCCGGCCTGCATAATAAATTTCGGTCATCATGAAGGTGATGCGCCTTGGAAACATTGTTTGAAGTACAGCAGGATCCATATAGCTGAAGTGATTTGCTGCTACAATGAGCGGTCCTTTTTTTGGTATACGCGTTTCATGTTTAACCTGCACGTTATACAAGAGTTTAAATAAAATGACGCCGGTTACCTTGAGTAAGTAAAAAAAATAATTATTGAGGAAATTCAGGATGTTCTTGTATGCATTGTTCATGTTCATAATTAAATGTTAAGGAAATTAAGCCCTTCTGGTTATCCCGTGCAGAGACGCAAGATTTTGCGTCTCTGCGTCTGTATTGTATTTATTAAAGTTACCTGATTATTATACCTGAAAAAAAGTTCGATGATGAATGAAATCATAAAAAAGTATTTGTTAATCTTTTACGATTGCACGGGAACAGTCACAACGGGACACGGCGATTGACGCACTACTCGTTCAGCTACACTTCCCAACAAAAAATGCCTTACCCCGGTTCGCCCGTGGGTAGACATTATAATAAGGTTCGCATTCTGAGCTTTTGCAAATTCCACAATTTCCTGATATACAGGTTTTACGGGGTTAATCAATACTGTTTTGAAAGAAAAACCGTTAAAATGTTTTTCTGCTATTTCTTTGATTTTCTCTTCTGCATGTTTATGAAGTTTCCCTGTCATACTTTTTCTATCTGCAATTGCTAACCCAAATTCAAAGGTAATGTTTGATGGGGCTACTTCATCTATTACTTTTAAAAGCGTAATATTACATTCATCTTTTCCTATGAGTTGAACAAGTTCCTTTGCATAATCAAATGCTGATTCGGCCTCTTTAGAAAAATCCGTAGTCACAACAATATGTTTCACAACGTTTCTCCCCTTGAAGTTTTAATAAAACACCCCGCTGTCGCATAATTACGAAAAAAATATAACATTCATTATTCCTTGTTCAATATTCGATAAAAGAAGCAATCTTAAGCCTTTTTTTCCATTTGATCAATAATGTATTTCACCTTTTCAAGCGCATCTTCTCTTGTCTTTATATCACCTTCAAGCTGACCGTCTTCTATCTTTGTCAGAATATCTTTAAAGAGAGGTCCTGGTTTCAGACCCAGGGCAATTAAATCTTGGCCTGTAATAAGGGGTTTTGGCTTGACCTCCTCATGGGATAGTTTACTAAACATCTCCTGGCAAAAAAGGTAATCAGACAGATCGCCACTGCTTGCGAGGGCGTCAATCCTGCATAATTCTGCCAGTTCAGGATAGCCTTCCGCCGCAAAAAGCCTTTTGAGTTTGCACAATCTCATCTTTTGAGCGTCCTTAAAACACAGATGTTTCAGGACAAGCCAGACAATACGCTCCTTTTCAGCAGAAGAGATTTTTAGCCGGCCGCATACTTTGGCAGCCATATCGGAACCCACCTTCTCATGGAGGTTGAACCGGATGCGATCTAATTCCTCATAAGTGTCGGTCTTGCCGATATCGTGGAGCAACACACCCATGGCAAGCGTCCACGCCGGTTTTTCCATTTTAGATAAACACAACAAGGTGTGCACAAAGACATCCCCTTCAGGGTGAAAATTTTCAGGCTGCCGCACACCCTTCATCTGCGACACCTCCGGGAGTATTTCCTGTAAAAGCTGCAATTCGTCCAGGAGTTTTATGCCGAGATGGGGATTGGCGCCGGTAAGTATCTTTTCTAACTCCTCCCGTACACGCTCGACGCTCACAACATGAATAAGTTTCGCAAGCTGAATGATCGCCTGTTTTGTTTCAGGATGAATAGGAAAATTGAAACGACATGAAAAACGTGCAGCCCGTATCATACGCAGCTTATCTTCGGTAAATCGCTCGATGGGATTCCCAATGGTACGGATAATTCCCCGTGAAATGTCTTCCCTGCCACGGACGTAATCTAATGTCTCACCACTGACAGGATCATAAAGAAGGCCATTGATGGTAAAATCCCGGCGCTTTACATCATTCTCAGGGGCGCAGCTAAAGGCAATATAGTCAGGATGCCTTCCATCACTATAGCCACCCTCAGAACGAAATGTGGCAACCTCGAAGTTGTGACCTTCTTTGACAACAATGACTACGCCAAATTGTATACCCACAGGGATGGTATGCTCAAAAAGTTTCATAATATCCTGAGGTAGGGCACTGGTGGCTATATCATAATCGGCTGATTCATGGCCCATGATCATATCGCGCACACACCCACCGGCAAAAAATGCCTTGTATCCGTGGGCCTGCAGAGCCTTTACAATTTCAATGGCGCTTTGTTTAATATCCAAGAGAGTATTTATGCATTCGTTTTGGTGTAGCTATGTTGCGCTGCGCTGTGTATGTCACTTGTACAGAGCAAATCCCACTCTCTATTCGCCAACATACACGAGCCGATAGCCTACCGGTTCATACGCAATAAACCCAGGTGTGGTTCCTTGAAGGAATAGAGATTGTGTACGCTTCCCTCAATCTGGGCAGATTGTGAACGCCTTTCGAATCGGAGCGTTCCATCAGCGAGTCCTTTATGGAGTTCCTGAATGTTTTTACACCCAAGTTCCTGAAAAGAGTGCAGTAAACTTTGCATCAGATATTGAACGAGGTGAACGACAGAACCTTTATCCACAACGGTACCGGAAACGCCTTGAGCAACCTTTATCCGGTCTTTATCGGACATGTAACGCTTACCACCTCCTCTTTCCATCGCCTCATGAGATGCCATACCTCTATACTTCTTCACGCGTACGCCGCCTTCATAAAAATATTCGCCGGGTGATTCACTTGTGCCGGCAAGCAAACCGCCCATCATAACCGTGCTGGCCCCCAGGGACAATGCCTTTACAATGTGCCCGATATGCGCAATACCACCGTCGGCAATAACGGGAATATTTCCGTATTCCCGTGAGAATTTCGCCGTATGATAAACGGCAGAACCCTGCGCCCGTCCCACAGAAAGGGTATCCTGAGTAATACAGATTGAACCGCTCCCCATGCCGATACGAAGGGCATCTACACCGGCATCGATCAATGATTTGCACTGTTTTGCAGTAACAACATTTCCACCAATGACATCGATTTGCGGATATTTGCTTTTAATGTATTTAACCATACTAATCTGAAAAACAGAATCTCCCTGAGAAGAATCTATTACCACAACATCCAAACCCGCTTTTGCCAGTTCAGCAAGGCGCTCCTTGTCTTCCTCTCGCGTAGAGAGCGCTGCCCCCACGATAAGCTGTTTATCCTTATTCTTTGACGCATAGGGGAAGTCGATGTTCTTGAGCAAATCTGTCCGGCTCATGAGTGATACCAATCGTCCCTGCTTATCAATGAGCGGCAATTTTCCCTTTTTACTCTCCTTAAGGATTCTGTTACCCTCTGCCAGAGATATCCCGGCAGGCGCAGTAACCAGTTGGGTAGTCATTACGTCTTTTAACTTCTTATTACGGTCCTCTTCAAAGTCGGTATCCCTCTTCGTAACAATTCCAACCAATCTTGAGTCCAAAGTGCCGTCTTCCGTAATCGGTATACCGGAAAAACCATACATCTCTTTGAGCATATCAACGTCTTTAATGGTGTGGTTTGGACTGAGAACGACCGGTTCTGTGATAAATCCATTTTCAAATCGCTTTACCCGCCGCACCTCTTTTGCCTGCTCTTCTATGGTATTATTATAATGAATGACGCCAATTCCACCCGATAAAGCCAGGCTAATGGCCATCCTGGATTCAGTTACCGTATCCATGGGGGAACTCACCACCGGCATTTTTGATTTTATATTACGGGTAAGGTTCGTTTCGAGGTTGATCTCATTCAGTGCAAAATCGATGTGACCTGGAAGCAGGATAAAATCGTTGTAGGTGATGCCTTCAACACGCTCGAAAAATGTTTTTGCATCCAGTCCATTAGGTGACATAAGCTCTGTATTACCTCCCCTTAAAGTGATAATTTCAATTGTTAAATTTTCGTTTATTATAAATTTAAATATTTTAAGTATTATAACATCATATAGGGATCAACATCAACCATCGTTTGTACACCCTTTGAAGGCCTTAATACATCATTAATACTGTGCAGGGCGTCATGAATACTCTTCTCCTCAATCGACTTGAGCAAAAGATGCCACCGGAACTGATCGTTAATCTTTGTCAGGGGCGCCGGTGATGGTCCGAGGATATCAAGCTGTTTGCCGTTGGATTTAACCATGTCTTTGAGTTTCTCTGCAACGAGGAAAGCCTTCTCCTTTGCCTTATCTTCCTGTGCACTGCGAAAGACGATCCTCGCCAATTTTCCGTACGGCGGATAGTTCAACTGCTTTCTGTACTCCAACTCCTTTTTTGCAAACCCCTCATAGTCATGACTGGCTGCATAGGTAATGCTGTAATGTCTGGGGTTGAAGGACTGAACGACAACCCGCCCCCCCTTTGACCCTCTTCCCGTACGGCCTGCAACCTGTGAAATGAGCTGAAATGTCCGCTCGCTTGCCCGAAAGTCCGGCAAATTAAGTATCGTATCTGCCGAGATTACTCCCACCAGGGTCACATTGGGAAAATCCAGACCCTTTGCAATCATCTGCGTGCCGAGCAATATCTGAAACTCCCCTCGTTCAAAAGCAGTAAGGGCCTTTTCATGGGCATCGCGGACACGCATGGAATCGCTGTCCATCCTGACAATTTTATAGTCAGGGAATCTGGCCATAATCTCATCCTCGATCTTCTCCGTCCCAAATCCACGATAGTTAATATTACTGGCCAGACAATCAGGGCACGATTCCGGCGGATGTTCTTCTGCACGGCAATAATGACACAAGGTTGTATTTAATTTTCTGTGAAAGGTCATGGGAATATCACATCGTTTACACTTGAGCACAAAACCGCAGCGTTTGCAGTGAATATAGGGGGCAAATCCCCTGCGATTTAAAAAGAGAATGACTTGCTCGCCCCGCGCCAGTGATTGTTTCGTGTAATATTCCAGCTTCTGGGAAATTATGTGGTAACCCCTGCGCTTACGCGCCTCTTCTGCCATATCTACAATTTCAACAGGCGGTAGTTGACGCCCGCCTATCCTTTTTGAAAGCCCGACCTTTTCATAATCTCCCAGATATGCATGATAATAACTTTCGAGCGAAGGCGTGGCCGTCCCCAGTATAACCAGGGCGTTTTCATGCGTTGCCCGCACAATTGAAACATCCCTCGCATTATACCGTGGGCTATTTTCCTGTTTAAAGGTATTTTCGTGCTCTTCATCAATAATAATCAGGCCCACATTCTTTAAAGGGGCAAAAATCGCGGAGCGTGCGCCAATCACAATATCCACATTTCCCTCCCTGATATCATTCCACTGTGAATAGTGGAAAGTACCCAGAAGGTGGCTGTGCAATATGGCAACCCGGTCAAACCGCGCCTTGATCCTCCGGATGGTCTGAGAAGTGAGCGATATCTCAGGGACAAGGAATATTACACTGCGCCCCTGTTCTACCACTTTTGTAATGGTTTGAAGGTAAATCTCCGTCTTTCCACTGCCAGTGACTCCCTGAAGCAACACTACACCCGGTCTTGTTTGAAGGAGTTTTTTAGTTATAGTATCAAAGGCGCTCTGCTGCTCATCGGTAAACATAAGGTGTTTTTGCAAGAGGTTGCTATCGCACGGTATATCAAGCTCGTCCAGGGACTTTGTTTTAAAAGTAACAAAACCTTTCTTTTCCAACTGACGAAGACCCTGCATCATGCAACCGCTGATGTGCATAAGTTCCTTTGCGCTTATCTCGCCGGCATGTTCTTTAAGAATTTCCAGAGCCCTGGCCTGTTTTGGCGCACGGATTTTTATCTGAGACAGCATCTCTGCGTTCAGTTCGGAAATTTTATGGGTATGAACAACGAACAAAGCCCCTTTTTCTTTTGTCCTGGTACGGGCAACCGGCGGTATTACCGCGTTGATCGCCTCTCCCCACCCGCAATGATAATACGATGCAATCCACCGGGTGATCTTGAGCATAACATTGCCGGCCAGCGGAGCCTTATCCACGATACTGATAATGTCTTTTATCTTATCCGAAAATGGCGTATCGGTAAAACCAACACAAAACCCGGTAATAATTTTATTTCCAAAAGGCGCCCTAACCCGCATACCCGGAGAAAGCCTATCTCTCAAGTGGGAAGGCACACTATAATGAAATATCCTGTCGAGCGGAATATTTACCACAACTTCTGCGTACAATTTTTGACTTAGTTGGTGTTCCGGCGTGGGTTGGTTATTTGACAGTAATTGAGTTGTGTTTGAATAAGACATGCTCTGTTATTGATAACCCATAAGTACAAAACGGCATATTAAGTTTGTAGTGACGGCTTCATTCGCCATAATTCATCACTCGGTGTTCAGTATTCAATATTTCCCCAAAAATGAAACGTTGAATATCGAATGTAGCCTCATTTCACTCACAGTCCAATATTCGATATTGATCAAATAAAGGAAAAATTTCTATCCAATCACACTATTTCTTCGGCACCTTTTCCCAGTCTGCAAGGAATCGCTTTACGCCGTCATCGGTCAGCGGATGCTGAACCAGCATATCAAATACGTTGAAAGGAATAGTGGAAATATCTGCGCCCATTAGCGCCGCATCCCGTACATGAATCGGATTTCGGATGCTGGCAACGATAATTTCCGTCTGAAATCCGTAATTATCATAAATGGTGCGTATCTCCTGAATGATATCCATACCAGCCTGTCCCCTGTCATCGAGCCTGCCCACAAAAGGGCTTATATAAGAACCCCCGGCCTTTGCCGCCAGAAGCGCCTGATTTGATGAGAAACAGAGGGTTACATTGGTCTTTATTCCCTCTTCTGACAATCTCTTTACGGCCTTTAAGCCATTTTTTATCAGGGGGATCTTGACAACAATATTACCGGCGATTTTTGCCAGTTCCCTTGCCTCTTTGAGCATGCCCTCTGTGTCAAGACTCACCACCTCAGCGCTCACCGGTCCCTTAACAATGGAACAAATCTCTTCAATAGTTTCCCGAAAATGCCTGCCGGTTTTTGCAATTAAAGATGGATTCGTCGTCACACCATCCAGAATACCTAAGCTGTGCGCCTCCCGAATTTCTTTTACATCTGCTGTATCGATAAAAAATTTCATACTATTTCCTTTCCAATATCATCCAGAAGACGTAACAGTTCTGCCTGTTCAAAACAACAACCCCCTTGCCCCTCTTTTCTAAGGGGGGTTCAGAGGGTTGTTTATGCCGTTAAACCATACACGTGAACTGTTACCAGAAAACAGATTACCCGTGAAATCCCTTTCTTATTTAACCTCGATATGGTCCGGTAATCTGTGACTGTCATAAAAGCCATCGAGGTTATTATCAATCCCTATTTCAAACATGGGATTTTGATTTAAAGAAAAATTAAAAGACGCCTTACCGCGCTTCGGTATGTTAAGCCCATCAAACTCTACAGAATATGCTTCCCCCATTCTCGTTAGGCGGCTAATTTTCAAATCAACACATTTTCCATCGAGGGAATACACATCAAACATCAGGTCGTTTTCGGAAAATAAGACGCTATTCGTTGGGCATACATTACACACGTTGAACGAACAATAGGGGACGGTATGCAAAACACCCGGCGACATAGTTCGCACAACCACCCTGGCATTCGCAGATGCACAAATAGTGTAATCAGACGGATTCGGATGTTGCGCCCATTCTAACGGCTTGTACCATCGGCCGCTTAGATTTACTCCACCATTCACGGTATTCAAATAATCAATATACGGTGGACTTTTCGGACCTGACGTTACTACAAATGAAGAATAAATCTTTCCACTGCCGATATGTACAGATTTGTTGGATCCCCCAACAGGTTTTCCCCAGAATCCCTTCCAGTATATCCAGCGGTTCGGCGATTCCTCATCATCTGAATCATCCACATCAATCAATTCATATTTCATGGAGTTACTGGGCGTTTGCGATAGTGTTTTTGGAAAGACGACGTCGCCCAGCAACGACGTATCATCCACACACTTAATACAACCGTAGGGCGGAAAAGTTTCAAGCCATACATTCTTTCCTTCTTTATACCAGTTTGAGTGCGCTCCAATAGTTACAAATACCTTGGGATGATTGCCAGATACCTTTTCAACTTCTTCCCACCCCAGCGTTAATCCACCCAAGTGGACAGAACAGGTTAATGTCTCCGGCGTATTTTCATCATCCAGGACGATCTGAATCATCTCCCAGTCGCCGTCGTGTGAATTGTCCCAGTCGTCATATATATAAAAGAACCAGTACTGAAGCGCTATTTTTACATTGCCAGACCCATCAGGTTCAGAGGTTTGATGTCCATAAACAACGCATTTAAAATTTTTCCAATAATCTTGTCCCTTATTCAGATCCCAGTTACTCTGAAGCTTCAGATAATATGTGTCATCATTGTATTTCTCAATCAATTTCGCCAGGGTTGGATGTTTATCAATGAGCTCATCGGAACCTCTTTCATACAAATCCGAGTTTTCTAACAGTATTTTGGTTCTTATTGGATAAAAGCGTTCGTCCGGATGCATATACAAAATTGGCGCATACTCATCCAGGAGTGATTTATTTTCTAGCGCCGGTGATGTAATATTTATTGCCCCCCCCATCGTGCCTGTTGGTTGCCCTGTAACACCTCCGTTGCCCACCTTTTGTGCGCCATCAGATTCTGAAATACCATAAACGTTCAAAAGCGTTGTGACTAAAAACAGGAAAAATACAGATACCCATGTTTTACCCATCTTGTCCCCTCCTTTTCATTGTTAACGGTTTTCTATAAACACCCCATTAAATTCTATAAAACCTATAGCACCTCCTTTCCCGTTACTATAAAAAAACTGTAACAATTTAGTTTTTTGAAAAATTCTAATACTAGTCTAAGGGCGAAGCATTTGCGATAAATTGGCATAAATGCGTTCGTACCCAAACTGGCAAATGCTTCGCCCCTACTTTTTCAAAAAACTTAATTCAACGATATTGCCTTTGTAGACTTTAAACAGGGATATACGGGACGTATAAGTTTAGAATAAATAAGAGAGTTAAGTCAAATAAAATTTTATTCAATGACGTCCCCAAACAAAAAGACAGGATCAAATGAATTTTGTTTTTACCGAAGTGGAGAGCAATGCTGGCAGATCAGGACATTTTTCCCTTGTTTTGCAGGCAGACACACTTATAGTGGGGAATATTTTTTATAATTCCTTCGAAAATGTCCATTTGACCCAGCCTGCCTGTTTGGGAACAAGGCAAGGGAGGATTAATATAAAATGAACCTTTTATTTAAAATATGTGATCTGCATCAACATGGTTTATCAGTGCAATAGGGGTTGCACATACATACGCTACAAGCAGGGTAATATTATCAAATCTTCTTTCACATCAAGGATAACGTATAAACATAAAAGACGTTAAAGAACCTGAAAATTCGTATCTACTGCAGCGCCTTTTCAATTTTCATGATCTTATACATGGATTCACCTTCAGGAAGTTTTACCTTTACCACATTTCCTACGGCCTTATGCATCAAACCCCTTCCGACCGGCGACATGTATGAGATAATGCCTTTTTCAATATCGACATCCCATGGACCTAATAAGGTATATATCTCGGCCTCTTCTTTATCCAGATTTTTCAAGGTAACCTTTGTTCCCGGAGAAACGGTGTCAGCCTCTATAGAATACGGCTCAATAACAACAGCCTTCTGTAATTCTGCCTTCATTCTTTCGGCTTTTTCAACAAGCATTGCCTGCTTTTCGCGAGCTGCCTTGTACTCGGCATTTTCTCTGAGATCACCACGACTAATAGCCTCGCCAAGATCACGCGCATTTTCTGCAAATTCTATGTTCATGAGGTGATCAAATTCTTTCTTCCTCTTTTCGTAACCTGCTCTTGTGCTGTATATCTTCGTTTTATCCAGTTCGGGGACTCCCTGTTTTTCGAAGAGATCGGGGAAGCGATCTGTAATGACACTTTCAACGGCTACCTTAAACCAGTCTTCCAAACCCTTGCTGCCTGACACAACATTATAAATACTTTCTGCGTTGGCGTCGTTCACGATACGCAGGGCATATTCAGAGCCCCTATCTGCAAGGAGGTTTTCAATCTTATTAACGATTGCCTTAAAATCCCCCTCACGCCCCTTCTGTATTTTAAAATGCATGTTATCCAGGAGTTCAATGAGCCGATTAAACATTATAGCGGTATCGATATTTTTGTAAAGTTCCGGATATCGTTCCTGCATCCCGTTTTTGCAAAACCAAATATAGTGATCAGGATACGCATTGAATTGGTTAAACACCTTGTGGGATAACTCTTCAAGGGCGACTTGTTTTCGCTCAGAGGTAAGGTCTTTAACAATAAATTCCCACAAATTGCTATTATCGGTAAAAAAGATAGCTATATAGTCTTCATGCCACAGATCTGGTTTAACCTTTTTTACCATGCTGAGCAACAGTTTTTTATACTCTAAAATAGTCATCTTATCGATAAGGTCTGGCAGATTTTTACCTGTTTGTATGAGTGTTTCAACCCTGCTTTTATACTTTCCAACCTCTTCCCTGAGATGATTTTGAATTTCTTCAAGGAGTAAAAGGGATTCGACTTCCGGAGCAGTATTGGTCCCGCATAATGCATCGGCCTCTTTTATTAAGAGATTGGCAATTTCCTTCAAGGTGTCTCTGCAAAAATCCGTATCTTTCATTTCCGAGATGTATTTTTTGGAAATCTCTATCTTCTTATCAATATCGTTGATGTGGTTGAGTTTTCCGAGGATTTCCTGATGGTGTGACATAGGGGCGGCTCGAAGTTCTAATAGTGAAGTAGACGGAGTACCCTCCGTATATCTTATATAAGGGTCTTTTTTGAGTAATTTCTTTGTGTTCGTCCACCACCTGCTCCAGGTTTCAAGGGGCATCACGCCTGTTGTAAGCCTGTTCTTTATGTTGGAAACCAACGCCTTTCCCTTAAAGAATTTTAACGTGAGCTTGACCAAGGCCACAGGATCTTCTTCGACCATCTTGTTCAATACGTCTTTTTGCGCATAGATCATCACCAGTAAATCATCGTTATCCAGCCTTTGCAATATCTCCGGGGCAATATCCATCGCAATACTGTGGTTGCTCTTCTTCTCAAAATTGATATTTACCTTTTCACCTTCGGCATCAACAGAGACCACCTGCCCGACGCCCCAGCTTTTATGAAAAACGTAATCTCCGGTATCCAGGTAAAAATATTTTTCAAGCTTTTTAATGGCGTGAGTAATATCGGTTGCCGTTTCAATCCCTGTTTTTTCAACCAGCATCCTGCCATAGGGTCTGTCCTTATAAATATTTGAATAACACTCTGAAATTTCTTTTGCCAGAGTTTTTTCCCTCGGATTGTAACCTAAAACTTTTTTTAATACCTCCAGGACGTTGAGATAAAGCCCTTTTTGTTTATAATACGAAGTGAGTGTCATGAGAAAATCATGGGCGCGTCTCCTTTCCTCGCGTTTCACCAGGAGGTCAACCACTTCAAAGAGCAAGGGAAGGTTTTGGTTATCGGACTCGACAACCCCCAGCCACGCCTCTTCCAGCTTATCGTACTGCTCGGTATTTACAAGGGATAACAGTTCATTCGCATCAGACTTTTTCACGTTTGTGGAATTCTCATTGGACATGATCAAGCTCCTGTTTTACAAAATAGCGTATTGTTTATTTTGATTAAACATACTATTATAATCTTTATACATTAATAAGAAAAGAACAAATTTATGAATACAACGAACTCATTACGAAAACATGCCTTAGAGATATTTTATGCAGGACTCCACGCAGTAAAACCCGATGTCTGTATGCAAGACCATGTCCATCTTACAAAAAATGTGCTGAAAATAGGCAATGGAAATTATGATCTCGGCAAATACAGAAACATCTTTGTTACAGGTTTTGGCAAGGCAAGCGGTTCTATGGCCCGTGCATTGGAGTATATGTTAATGAAAAGAATAAAGACCGGTATTGTTAACGTGCCGTATGGCTATACTGCTCCATGTAAAATTATCAGGATCAATGAGGCAGGCCACCCAATTCCTGACAATGCCGGTATTCAGGGCACACGGGAAATTGTTCAACTTTTGAAAGAAACACAGGAAGATGACCTTGTCATTTGTTTGATATCCGGCGGCGGTTCGGCCTTGTTTGAACTACCCTGTGAAGAAATTACCCTCAAAGAATTACAAAACGTAACCGGTTTGCTCCTGAAAAGCGGCGCACGGATAGACGAAATCAACGCCATCAGAAAGCATATTTCGCAGGTAAAGGGCGGTCGTTTAGTAAACATCAGTAAGTCTGAAATTGTATCCCTGATATTATCGGACGTGGCACACGATCAGGTTGAAACTATTGCATCAGGGCCAACAGCGCCCGATTCCAGCACCTTTTCTGATTGTAAAAGGATTTTGATAAAGTATGGCCTGCTTCAAAAAATCCCCGTATCTATTATGGATCGAATTCAGAAGGGGGTAGATGGCAAGGCTGAAGAGACACCAAAAGCGACAGACAAAAGATTCGACAGAGTCTCTAACATAATAATTGGTAATAACCGCATGGCGCTTAATCATTGTCACAAAAAGGCGGCAGCATTAGGCTACCATACCTGTACCCTTTCTTCTTTGATAAAAGGAGAGGCGCAGGAAGTTGCAAAGGTATTTGGCGCTATTGCCAGGGAAATTCATCAATCGGGGAATCCCGCAAAAACACCTGCCTGTATTATCGCCGGCGGCGAAACCACCGTTACTGTTAAGGGCGATGGTATCGGTGGAAGGAATCAGGAGTTTACCTTAGCTGCTGCAAGAGAAATTGATGGGCTGGAAAACACGGTCATTCTCAGTGCAGGCACTGACGGCAGAGACGGAAATACCGATGCTGCAGGCGCAATTGCAGACGGTTCTACAATAACACGTGCAAAATATGTAAACATGGATACCGAAACATACCTTAATAATAATGACACACACACCTTTTTCAAAAATCTGCACGACCTCATCAATACCGGACCCACGAAAACAAACGTCATGGATATCATGATTTTGCTGGTAGCGTCCGGGACAGGATAATCTCCCTGGTGAATTTGTGGGTTATGTTTTTCTCACTTCGCTGGTTTTATTTTTTAAATTGAACTTAAGAAGAACATGAACTTTGTGGCAAGTTTGAATTTTTTCAACATTAGATTAATCCCCCCCTGTATCCCACTTAACAAAGGGGGGACCAGGGGGGTATTTGCAAACTTGCTTTTTACTGTTTAGTGCATTCCCAACACCCTTGGACCTTTGTGTGACACTGCGGGGGCATCAGTAGGAAACCCTACGGGAACTATCTTTAGATTGTATGTCATGTTTTGCTCATAAGAACTCCCATCGGGGAACACAGATTTCCCGTGCATTTTAAGCACATGCTTGCCCACGGTTACATGTCTTATAAAAACCCAGTATCCGTCTGCAATTGACGCACTTGGATTGGGATTTGGATCATCACAATTATCGCACAGGCCGGAGAAAATGCTGTCTGGCGGTATTGAAAGCATAAAGAGCGGGGACTGTACACGGAACACCTTTATGTCTTTTCCGTCAAGGGATGCCGAATATTCTGTTACGAAGTCAATGCTGTCCTTTGCGCACTTACGCAATTCCTGCACATTCGAACCGTCGGGAAAAAAGGCTGTGCAAACGGTATTGAGGATGGGCAAAATAATACTCCTGTCTTCAGGAATAGTGCATTCGCGGGTGGCTGGCGTACCTGCAAAGTTACCGGCAAGGAACCATATCTTGCCGTGCTGACCTACCACAGAAAACTCCCCATGATCATCACCAACTGGATTAACGGATTTTGGCGCAGAGATCGCCCATTCCCACCAATCGGCAGATAACCGTCCCACCATCTTTTTTAAACCGAGATTTTCGGCCCTGGCCGGCGCCATAGTTCCAAAAACAACGCCAGCAATTATAGCAGCGTTCATCCAATTCTTCATTTTACCCAACATGACACATTCCTCCATTTTTTAAGGTTTGACACTTATAAATCAACGCTTACAACTACATAATCCTTCTTTTTCTATCCTTTTTCCATGTCTTTACATCACCTCCCGTCTTGAATGATTATAAATGTTTAGGAAACTCAATATGATTCAAACAAAAAACGCCTTTTCCGGAAAATCCGGAAAAGGCGTTTTATAAAAACCATCAATAAAAGTAAGGAGTTGTTATTTGTGTTGTGTTGTGTCTGGTAGTCTACCATTTGTTTACCCTTCAAGATGCATGTGATTCGATGAAAAACAGTCGTCCGTATATCAAATCTAAAAATATTTGTCAAGTTTTATCTATTTATCGTTGGTAAATGTAAATAAATTTGTTTCCTTACCAGCCATTACTTTGTTTATTTTTATTAATCATCGGCTATTTGTTTTTTAAAATTTATGTAACCAATTAAATTTGCAACTTACACCATAAATGGATTTTTTGTGTCAAGTGTCTTCTTAAAATAATCGAACAACGAATGAACAAGGAAAGATATTTCAATTTTAAATAAAAGCCCTATTCGGCAGTAAGGCTTTCTCTTTATCTTAGCGGGCTGTTCTCGGAATACTTAAAAAACCCTGTTACATTGCGTCCTCTGATCACTCAGAGTTTGCCATTGTCCAATGTTTACATTCTTTAAATTCTTAATTATGGAAATCGGGTTGAGTGAATGCGAACTTCAATTTCCAAGGGTGGTGGGTTTGGAAATGTGGGGTATCGCAGCTCAACCCGACTTATCTATTTTCCCCTTTACTCCCTGTTTTTATAAAACCGATAAGGCTTATTCTTCTTTTTCACGAACAGTTATTTAACGCCATATTTTTACCATTTTTTTTATTTCGTGTCTGTGATCCAGATCACATTTCAAAATAATAAGTTGTAAGTAATTATATTACAGATTGTTACAAAACATAAAAATTTATAAAATCTTTAAAAACAATATAAAATCTTATTTATAAATGATTTTAGCAGTCGTATCTTTACATAATCTGTTTCCAAAAAAGCAACTGAAGGCGCTGAATCCCGACTCATGTTTTCTTAATTCATCTCTGCAACCATCTTGACATGATACCCTTAATTATGTTACTATCCTGACGTTTGATAATCGTTTTAAATACAAGGATTTATGACATAGCATATTTATCACAAAGACACAAAAGCATGATGGAGAAATAATTGTTTAAACCGACAAAAACCAAACTCAGCATCTTCTTTCTTATCCTAACATTCCTGCCGCTTGTTATTATGAGACTGGTTGTGTACCCCGCTACCTTTCATACACTGAAGGCCGAAATTATTAAAAACCTGAATGTAGCCGCGCATAAGCAGGCCGAATTGATTTCACAATGGATGGAAAAATGCACCGCCGACGCACAGCGTATTGCAAATAATCCTTTTATTCTCCTGTCTCTCCAGTCAAATCCTGAAAATTCAGAGTTTTTGAAAAATCTGGATAACGTAAAATATTTCGGCTATCTCTGGAAGGAGTATGGCCACAAAGAGGTATTTATTGCCGACCGTGAGGGTGTCGTGAGGATTGCCTCAAGGAAGGAACTTATAGGAACGAATATTTCGGGAAAAGACTTTTTCCGGTCCGCTCTTACGGGCGCGCTCTTTGCCACGAACATTATACCGTCAGAGGCGCCCATTGAAAGTGAATCCGGCATACGGGAAGCTGGCGTGCCTACCATGCTCGTTTCCGCCCCGATAAGGGACAAGTCGAATGCTGTCACCGGCACGGTAACGCTGAGGATCGATGTCTCCGAGATTAATACCATGATGCAAAATATCCACATTGGAAAAACGGGGGAAACCTATCTCGTCAATGGATACGGATATATGCTTACAGAATCGCGGTTTGCAGACGATTTGAAAAAACAGCAAAGAATCGATAAACGAACTGCGCTTGCATTAAGGGTTGCGCACCCACAAACAAGTATACTCACAAAAGGGGTAAGCGAGTGCCTCAAAGGCTCTGATGGGTTTGACGCCGATGGATACCTGGATTACCGGGGAGTAAATGTGCTGGGATTCTGGCACTGGATGGCGGATTATGGCTGGGGCGTGATTGCCGAAATCGACGTGGATGAAGGATATGGACCGTTGTACCAATTGAGGAATTCCATGATGTCTGTCTTTGGACTGGTATCAGTTGGGGTTATTATTGTTGCGTTCTTTCTGGGCAAGAAGATTTCGGCGCCAATCCATTATATCTCTGAAACGGCAAAGAAGATTTCCGAGGGAAGTTATTCTACCAGGGTCGTCTACCAATCTGATGATGAAGTAGGCAAACTTGCCAGCGCCATAAACAAGATGGCAGAGGATTTGGAAAATTCGTAACCCGTGGCGCAGCTCATACAGACAGAGCCACTTAATTTTTTCGAAAAACAGTCCGGGAAAAACAAAAGAGAATAACAAATTAGGCCTTCGGCAACTTTTTTCACAATCACACGTAGGGCAAGGCTTTAGCCTTGCTACGTGCAACCCTAAAGGGTTGCCCTACAACAAAGTTTGAAATTCCCATACATCGAGGTAAAATACATTGAAAATACAACAAAAAAATCTCTTTGATACAAAGACACCAACAGTAAAAGAACAACCACTGGCCGACCGGATGAGACCACGTGATCTGAAAGAATTCGTGGGACAGGAACACCTTGTGGGTCCCAATAAAATATTACACAGGCTCGTGGAAAACAAGGAACTCATGTCCCTCGTTTTCTGGGGGCCGCCAGGAGTTGGGAAAACCACACTGGCCGCTATAATTGCACAAGCCATGGACGCCCACTTTGTCTCTTTTTCTGCCGTGCTATCGGGCGTCAAGGATATTCGGGAAGTCATAGATGATGCCAGAGATCAATTAAAATATTACCAGAAAAAAACCATCCTCTTTGTAGATGAAATCCACCGGTTTAACAAGGCACAACAGGACGCATTCCTCCACCACGTGGAGAACGGTACGATTACCCTCATTGGCGCTACCACCGAAAACCCGTCTTTTGAGATCAATGCCCCCCTCTTATCACGTTGTAAAGTACTGGTGATGGAACAACTCACCGAAGAACATCTCAAGACCATCATGAACAATGCCCTCCAGGATAAGGAACGAGGGCTTGGGACTCTGGACGTTGAAATTCCCGGAAACGTCTTTGATTTCATCGCCCAATTTTCGCATGGCGATGCGCGATCTGCCTTAAATTCCCTGGAGGCGGCTGTTATGCTGTTAAAACCCGATCAAACGGGCAAGAGAATCGTAACCCTGGAAATTGCACAGGAGGCCGTACAGCATAAGGCGCTCCTCTATGATAAGGGAGGCGAGGAACACTACAATGTGATTTCGGCATTCATCAAATCCATGCGGGGCAGCGACCCGGACGCCGCCCTCTACTGGCTGGCGCGCATGCTGGAGGCGGGAGAAGACCCCCTCTTTATCGCACGGCGCATGATCATATTTGCCGCGGAAGATATCGGAAATGCAGACCCACAGGCGCTGCAACTGGCCGTTTCAGTTAAAGACGCCTTTGATTTTATTGGAATGCCTGAAGGGTGGATTCCCCTTGCCCAGGGCGTTACGTACCTGGCCTGTGCGCCGAAGAGTAATGCCTCATACATGGCTTATCTGGAGGCGTCAAAAGACGTCAAAGGGAAAGGGGCGCTGCCGGTGCCATTTCATATCAGAAACGCCCCGACTTCTCTGATGAAAGACATGGGATACGGCAAGGGCTATAAATACCCGCATAGTTACGGCGGATATGTGGATCAGAGTCACATGCCGGACGAGCTCCGGGACAGGGAATATTATGAACCGACAGAAAACGGATTTGACAAGATCATTAAGGAGCGGTTGGCACAGTATAAAAAAGGGCGCAGCCAGTCAAAATAATATTATAATAAGAGCACTTACGTTTTCCCTTTCACAATCCCAACATGTATTCAACCACCTTCTTCTCTGGCACAAATGGGCTGAACTGACAGAGACCCAGGTTTTCTATTGCAACCGTGATTAATTCTTCCGATGATGATATATTTTCGGCGTAGAATCGCCCGGCAGCAAGCAACGCTTCTTTGGGTACAAGGCCGACGATCTCACTTCCAGTAACACGCACACCCTGTATTTGAGCCTGTTTTTTGACTTCTTCAAAGGCTACCTGCATCGGAGTAAACTTATAATTCTGCAGGTTCATGGAAACCTGTGTTATACCGTACTCCTTTAAAAACACACCCATCGCCTGCACGTGTTGTAAAAAACCCGGTATCCGTACCTTTTCACCCTTTTCGTTGGTCTTTATTACTCCGGAAGACCTTATGATACCTGAAATATTGTTGGCTATTTGTATGTCCTGTGTATCAAGATTTACATTATAGGCAATCAGGAACTCCCGCGCACCGATTACCGTTGCGCCAGTCCTTTTTACCTGTTCATTAAATTCCATCGGTCCGTAGTCGGGTCGCCATCGTTTATCCTTCAGCTTACCGGCAAGTCCCTCATATTCGCCCTTCCTTATATCTGACAGCACACGTCGTTCCGGCATAGAGGCGGCTTCGCCATAGAGATACACAGGAATACCCAGCCATTCGCCCACTTCCCTGCCTAAAGATCGGGCAAGGGCAACACACTCCTCCATAGAAACATGAACCACAGGGACAAACGGGCAGACATCAGTAGAACCAACACGGGGATGGGCTCCTTTGTGCTGAGACATGTCAATAATCTCAGCAGCCATCTCTATGGCGTAAAAAGCAGCATCTCTGACAGACTCCGGCTTACCGGCAAAGGTGACGACCGTGCGATTGTAGTCTGCATTTGATTCTACATTGAGAAGTTTTACGTCTTTTACCTTCCCGATTTCACCCGTGATTTGAGCTATTTTCCGGGTATCACGGCCTTCGCTAAAATTGGGAACACATTCGACAATTTTTTTCATAATCACCACGGATTTACACGAATAAACACCGATAATTAAACTGACAGGGATGAACAGAGTGGACAAGATATGAGGCGTTTTTATCCTGCCTTATCCTGTTCATCCCCATTTTATTCTTAAAATAAGGCAATAATAACAACTCCAATAATCATAACAATACCGCCGATTAATCGCTCAGTTATGTTTTTTTCTCTGAACCAGAGTGCGCCATATATAATACCAAAAAGGAGACTCGTGCGCTTTACCGAAATGACGTAGGAAACTTCTATCAGATTTACCGCAAGGAAATGGGCAGTTGTGGATAGCGCCACAGCCAGTCC
>JAHFOW010000025.1 GCA_023261465.1 Planctomycetota bacterium | reverse complement strand
AAATTTGAAAATGTGTATAAATTCGGAATTTGAGATTCAATAATTCCATTTTTTAGTTTATCAAGGAACCTAATTAACAGAAAGGGGTTTGAAGATGTCACTTTCAAAACCAAATGCGTCGGCTGCAACACGTACGAAAAATAGGACACCTAACGACAGAACGCCCGCGAGCGGCATGTGTTCTGTTTGCGTGGATGAATGTCCCGGATATTGCGAAATTGGCAAATCTGCGTTCAGGGCGTCCGAGAATCTGTATCCACAACCTTTTGGCACTATCACTGCTGGCGCCGATAAGGAATATCCCGTAGATTTTTCCCACTTAAATATCATGGGCTCATGCGTTGGCGCCGTGGGAATTGAGGCCAACAGTGACAAGGCTATTTTTGAGAATGTAAACGTAGAAGCAAGGTTGGGAAAAGATAAGGGCATTAAATTAAAACTGCCGATCGTCATACCTGGATTAGGTTCAACGAAAGTTGCAAAAACCCACTGGGATGGACTTGCCATCGGTTCCGCTATATCAGGAACGGCGCTGACCATTGGTGAAAACGTTGGTGGTATGGATCCCAACTCGAAGATTGAAAATGGAAAAATAACCCATTGCCCTGATATCGAGTATCGTGTTAAAACATATCAGGCGTGGCAAAAGGATGGTTACGGAGCAATTATCTTACAGGAAAATGTTGAAGATTCCCGATTAGGGGTCATAGAATACGGTGTATCAAAGTTAGGCGTCCAGGCAGTAGAGTTAAAATGGGGACAGGGCGCAAAAGACATCGGTGGTGAAGTTAAGATCGACAACTTAGACAGGGCAAAGATGTTGCGTGACCGTGGGTATATTGTACTTCCTGACCCATATGACAACGCAGCCGCTTCTGGTTTTGGAAAGGCATTTAAAGAATTTGAACGACATTCCAGAGTTGGCATGGTCTCCGAAGAGGGATTTGTCAAGAGGGTTAGAGAATTAAGAAAGGCCGGGGCTAAATATGTCTTCCTGAAGACCGGCGCATACAGACCTGCCGATCTCGCCCGGGCTATTCGCTACAGCTCGATTGCCGGTATAGACGTATTAACTGTTGATGGCGCTGGCGGCGGAACGGGCATGAGCCCATGGCACATGATGAATGAATGGGGCGTGCCTACCTTATATATTTCAGCCCTCACCTATAACTATGCCCATAAACTAGCCACAAAGGGAAAGTATGTCCCGGACATTATACTTGCTGGCGGTTTTGCATTTGAAGACGATATCTTTAAGGCAATTTCGCTTGGCGCTCCTTATGTAAAAGCAGTTGGCATGGCACGCTCGCCGCTCTGTGCAGCGCACGTGGGAAAAATCCTGGGAGAACAGATCAGGAGCAGCAGCCCGGACAAAGGCGTAATGTCCTTTATTGAATCTTATGGAAAAACCATGGAAGAGGTCTTTGTTCTGGCCTCCAAGGCAAAGAGGTTGTTTGGCACTAACGGCAAGGAAGTTCCTCCCGGCGCGCTGGGAGTTTATTCATATTATCAACGTCTCTCACAAGGTCTCCGCCAGCTTATGTGCGGCTCAAGGAAGTTCGCATTGGAACATTTGACAAGAGATGATATAACAACCCTGACCCGTGAAGCCGCAGAGGTAACCGGTATCAAATATATCATGGATATCGACAGTGAAGCAGCGGAACAGATACTCATGGGAAAAGAAAATACCACAAAGGCCAAAACAACTGTAAAGGCAAAACCTAAATCTGCGTCAAAATCAAAGACCGCACCAAAGACAAAGGCTTCGGGTAAAAATAAAGGCAAAAAATAGGAAAGTCTTTTATTCAGAGGAAGTAGAGACGCAAAATCTTGCGTCTCTACACATCCCACATGCAAATCCAGTGCATCTCTATTCATTAACAAGCGCAAACAAGCAAGTTTGTCCGGCTACCACCCCGTATATCAAAATTCATGACCGTTTAAACTTTTGAATAACAGATCATTCTTTGATAATTTTTTATAAATTTTACCAATTATAGTTTTTATACACTTAAAAACATCGTATGACGATCCCTCTCTGGATACTGACAGGCCCGACGGCTTGTGGCAAAACAGATATAGCTGTTAAAATTGCAGAACGTACCAATGCGGAAATTGTCTCGGCAGATTCAATGCTTGTCTATCGGGGTATGGATATTGGCACAGAAAAACCCTCGGTTTCGGTAAGAGAAAAAATTATACATCATTTAGTAGACATTGTTGAACCCTGGGAAGAATACAGTGTCGGAAGGTACGCCAAAGATTTTAACGGTATTGTTAATAATTTATACCAGCAGGGCAAACCTTTTCTTGTTGTGGGTGGAACGGCGCTCTATCTGAAGGCTATTATTAACGGCATATTTGAAGGCCCAGCCGCAGATTGGGAATATCGTGAACACTTAAAGTCTCTTGCTTCTGAACGCGGCTTATGCTACCTTCATCAAATGCTTACCAATGTAGATCCGGAAACAGCGACCCGGTTACATTGTAATGATTTAAAGCGGGTTATTCGCGCCCTTGAGGTTTATAAAATAACAGGCAGGCGGATATCTTCGTTCCAAACCCAATTCGGCCATAAAAACCCTGATTATGATTGCGCCATAGTCGCTATTGATTACGACCGCGATATTTTATACAAACGTATTGAAGCGCGGGTAGATCGCATGATTCAGAGCGGACTGATCGATGAAGTACGCACCTTGCTCGACAATTCGGCAGGATTAAGTAAACAGGCATCACAGGCGCTTGGATATAAAGAAGTTATAGATTTTTTTCAGGGTAAGTATACCTTTGAAGAAGTTGTTGATGAAATTAAACAGAAAACCCGCCGGTTTGCAAAACGGCAAATGACCTGGTTTCGAAGTTTTTCAGATATTCATTGGATTCGTGCATCCAAACAAGACACGATAACCCACTTATCAGAAAAGGTACTGGAATTTCTTGCACAAGGGGCAAAAATATCTTAAATTTTATTTGACATAAAATTCTCCGGATGTAAGATATGTAGCAAGTATACTTATACATGCGTTACGACAAAGGCAAACCCTGAGTGATCAGGGGACGCAAAGTAAAAGGGTCTTTACCTGACACAAGAAAGACAGCCTTACTACCGAAAAATGTCCATACATCTGATACATAATCACACACGAAAAGCCTTGTTATCGAAAATAGCACATCAGTTTCGATAGAGGGCTTTTTTTTATATTTTGTGAGTCCATGAAGGGTATTGTTCAGTACAAAACATGAAACTCCCCCCTATACACATGAGTTTTAAAAAACCCGATTTCCTTATCTCAAAGGCATCACGAGCATTCAAGCAAAACAAAATAATAAATGTCTGGGGATTGGATATTGGCGGGGAAGCCTTAAAGGCAGTAAAAATCGCACAAACGATTGATGGCATGTGCATTGACGACGTTGATATTATTGATTACAAGGCTATTCCGCACGATGCAACGTTCTTACAGTCTACCGGTATTCAGGAAGCCATCCAGACTTTCTTAACACGCCATACAATAACCCAAAATGATAAGATATTGGTATCTATCCCGGGGCAATTTGTACTCTCAAGATTTATTACCGTTCCTCCGGTAGATAAAAAACAGCTTAAAAACATTGTCAGTTACGAGGCCCGGCAGCAAATTCCTTTTGACCTCAAGGATGTTGTGTGGGATTTCCAGCAATTATCAGAACAACTTCCCGATGCGGAAGGCTTTGATATAGGACTGTTCGCATCCAAGAGAACCACGGTTGACCACATAGTGACCAATGTTTCTCCTCTTAAACCATATCTCGGCGCTTTACAAGTCTCGCCTCTGGCAATTGTCAATTTTGCACTTTTCGATCAGCACGTCGACGGCCCCACAATAATTGTAAATGGAGAGGCAGAAAACACGGACATTATCATTGTTGACAATCAACACCTCTGGCTGAGGAGCATTCCTATTTTTACCGTAGATGCAAGTCTCATGAAGGAAATCCAGAGGTCTATGGAATATTATAAATCCTTGATAAAAGAAGATGTTCTTTTCAAGAATCTTCTCCTGATGGGCAACAAATTAAAAGACCCTGCTGCTGTCAAATATATAACTGACAACTTTACCCATGAGGTGAAATTTGTTAAATCCTTAAACATGTTAAAGGTATCCCAAAAGATACCTCCTGCCTGCCTGGATGAAAATCTCTCAAATTTTGGCGTTGCTTTAGGGCTTGCCCTTCAGGGGATGGGATTTGGGCGCCTCAGGATAAATTTATTACCGCAGGAATTTGCCGAAGAATTAGAAATATCCAGAAAAAAACCATACGCCATAGCCGCCCTTTGTTGCCTGGCGCTGGCAATTATTATTCAATATGCCGGGTCACGTATGCAAATCGCCCATCTTCGTAAATCTAATGATTATCATCAGAAAATTTTAAATAAGGTGAAAGATTTCGAGAAGAATTATAAAAACCTTGAAACCCTTGCGCAAACGAACAAATCATTGCTCGATCTCGTTTCCTCTGTTGATTCTTCGCGATTTTTCTGGATGGAGGCAATAGATAAATTATTGTCCGCAATACCTGGTAATGTATCAATAATCAGCATCCAATCATCCTGGATAGATGCAGACGCATTAAAGTATATCACCGAAAGTGCTCGCGGAACCGGGACCGCACGGCAGCAAAGTTCAGCAGCCTTTTTTCAGGCCAAAAAGCCCTCTGCGCTTGCAAAAGCTGGTTTGACAAAAAAAGCGCTTCTCATGGGAATCAGGGGGGAAAGCAAAGAACCGAGTAAAAGCTTTATAGAAGAACACATTTTAAAACCCATTCAAAATCTATCACTTTTTGACCAGAAGGTTCCTGCATTTAAAAATGTTGAAATCGTGCCCGGTTCGTGCCGCCAGGTAGATAAAGAGGGGATTGGTAGTTATATTTGTTTTGAAATACGCTGGATCGTGAAATCATCGGATGAAATCCAGCAGGAGATTAAATCATAATAATAACAAAATGAATATCGGAAAAGGTTTAAATATTTCACAATTTAAGAAAGTCTTCTGGGAAACCTTTACCGGGGCACGCGGCTTCTGGATATCCATAGGGGGTGTTTTTGCTATCCTGGCCGCGATCTATTTCTTTTCAGTCCATCCACTTTCATTTATCTATACCAAAATATACAAAGACCTGGATGATTTATCAGTCGTTTTGGAAAAATACACCGTAAAAAAAGACCTTTATAACGACAAATGGTGTGGTTCAAAAAAACTCGAAGCGGCCCTTTATGAAAAAGAAACTGACAAATGTAAAGAATTTCTCAAAAAAAAGGATGAAAGGCTCGACGCCTTCTTTCAATTAGAAGACAAGGAAAAGGGGTTGATTAAGATAGAGGATGAGGCGCTGTGGAAAAATGAATATATCAAAAGAACCTCTGCCTTAATTGCAAAATTAGATGCACAGCATATCGCCCTGAGTCACGACGCCCTGCCAATCCAGAACTGGGGTACTGATATCCCTACCTGGGATAATATTTTACCTGTGCAAAAAAGGTTCTGGATCATGGAAGAACTTGTCAATATATTCCTGAAAGATATAGGAATAACACAGCTTGATAAGATTTCCTTTCGGGAAACAGCGTATACGTATAATGCATCATTGTCGCAAATTTATACCATTATACCCCTTACTATCCAGCTCGAATTACTGGCAGACCACATCGAATTTCTCCTGCATGAAATTCACAAGTCTGACATACCATTTGTTATTGAGACCGCCACAATTCTTAGTACTGCGAAAAGTTTCAATTCTGGAACATCTGGAGAAGACGGGGATAGTTTTAGTAAAAATCCATCGCATCCCGTAATTAATGTTACCCTTGATACGTATATTATTGATTACAAAATATAATTCACATTTTTCTCTGTTATGAACTTGAAACGCTTCTTATTTAAACATTTTGAAAAATTTATCCTTGGGCTTGCAGGTGGATACCTTATTTATGCAATAGCGTGCACCTTTATTATAAAAAACTCAGAAATACACAAGATTGACACAAAAGTACTATCAATAACTGACAACATAGAACGAAAACTCCAGAAAAGTACACCACCTGCAATAGAGACGGAATTAAAAAACGCATCTCAATTGGAATCGCGTTTTACCTTTCCACTGCCGGCTCACCTGTTAGAACATCCTCAGCTCTTCGGTAAACTCTTGCGGGAAGAACCTGTTTCTCCCCTTATAACAAAGGACATTCTGAAAAAGCAGGAAGTACCCATCCTGCCTCATTTAGAAGCCCCCGCCCAGGCAGATACAGAATTTATCTTTAAAGGAGGCACTGAAGATCTCGCATTAATTCAGGTGAAAAAACTCTATAAGGAGATATGGTGGACAAGCAGCTTCACGGTAAGCAAAGGAGACACGATCGGGTCAAAAAAAATGCTGGGAAATGAAACGATAGATTTTGACACCCATTGTAAACTGTTGGAAATCACTCCTCTTGCACAGAAGCCTCTGGTTATTAAGAAAAACACCGTTATATTAAACGAAAAGGGAGAATTCCTGAATACGTCACTTATCGAAGAAACCCATATGGTTACATCTTCAAGAATTGTGTTTGAAAATAAAAAGGAAGTATCTTATACCTTGTGGTTGGGAGAATCCGCAACTTTAGGCGAAGAATTTGCAACTGTTCAGCTTAAGGTAAATCTTCCTTCGGGTAATTAAAGAAAATAGACAATGTTAAATATCTATAATGTTTTTGAAAATAAATATTTGACCTTTTGAGGGGTAATTTCGTGAAAAACATCTTGATCCCGGCTTCAACCATAACCTTGAGTACGCTTCTCCTATTATCGGTACTCAATGGTTCTGTTGCGCAAAACAATCCAGATACAACAGAAACGAAATCATCGACAACGGCCAATAATTATTATCTCGACACTGCAAAGACATATCTTGAATTAAAAGACTATGCACGCGCAGTAGACGCCCTCGAACTGGCTACTATATTAGAGCCTAGAAACACTGAGGCGCAAAAGTTGCTCAAAGAATCCAGGCAACTCCTGGAAAAATCAAATAAATCGAAAGAGACAGAAAGTGCCGTTCCTCATGAAGAAAAGAAAGGCGCTCCTTCGAAAAACCAACCTCTCTTAATTGAGAACGCACAAACGGCCATAAAAGAAGGACGTTATGATGATGCCATCACGATAGCAGACTCCGTCCTTGATTCAAACCCGTTAAACAGGGAGACTATCTACATACGGGAAAAGGCATACGACTTAAAACACCAAAGGGTTTTGGAAAATTTGAAAATGACGGATACCGGCGAAAAATTAAAAAACTATGAATATCTCAAGGAGTTGGGCATTCCCTATCAGGACATCCTGAGATTTCCATCAAAAGAGCAGTGGGAGAATATTGATAAACGCACACTTCCCGACACTGATAAGATTATAGAAGAAAATAAAACAAAAACAGAGCACCTTCGACGTTCCCCCAGCCCTTCGGAAAATGAGTATCCAAAGGATATCGAAGATGCATTGAATACCATCCTTTCATTTGAATTCTATGATACACCACTCAGGGATGTCGTCACTTTTTTACGGGAAAAGACAAATGTTAATATGATTATAAACCCTGAGATAGGAAACGTTCCCGTCACCTTAAAGCTCAAAGATGAAACATTCAGAACGGCGCTCAAATATATCCTGCCGAAAGGATATGAGTATGTGATCGAAGGAAACATCATGCATTTCTACAAACAGAAAATGGAACTGCGGGTCTACGATGTAAGAGACATATTGATCAATCTCGATGACAAGGAGCCCCTGAAGTTCGATATTACAGCGGCTGTATCTGCTCAAATGGCCCTGTCAAAAGGAATAACTGCCAAGGTAAAAGATGCATCTGAACGATTACTTGATTTGATTGAACTTGTTGTTACCACCATCGAACCTGCTTCATGGTCAGCGAATGTAGGTGTCGTTGGCACCCCCCCAACAACCGTAACCCAGCGGCGTATTAATGTCAGTGGACAGGGGGAAGGAAGTTGTATAGCACGGATGGGTCAGCCAGGAGACCTTGTTGTTGTTAACAATAAATACGTCCATAAACAGATAGATGACCTGCTGGCTTCCTTAAGGTCTTCACAGAACCTTCAGGTAAGTATTGAAGCCCGCTTTATCACGGTTTCTGATGAATTTATGCAGGACATTGGAACAAATTTTGAAAAGTTTTTTAGCAATAACACCTCTATAGATACCGGTGCAGAAGCAATCTCGAAGGGAATAGACATTAATTTTGCTATTTTAAATAATTCTATGCTCAAAGGTTTTATACGTGCCGTTCAGGAAAGTAAGGACTCTGAAATTCTTACGTCTCCTCGAATTACCCTTTCGAATACCCAGCGTGGAAACATCGCCGTTGTTAAGACGACTAATTATATCCAAAGCGCCGGTGTCTCAGAAGGTGTTTCTACGCCGGTCATTGGTACCGTACCTGACGGAACCACCTTTGACGTGCGTCCGATTGTGAGCACGGACAGGAAATATGTTTATCTGGAAGTAGCTCCTGCGGTATTTAAAGTCGAGCGAATCCAGGACTTTAACTTTTCCACAACCAGCACAGCTATTCCACAGAGCGGCGGTGTCCCTACAGTAGGCAGTTCTACAACGACAATTCAATTGCCGGTGGTGAATGTCTCTCAAGTATCCGTAACGGTGTGTGTGCCTGATAAAAGCACCTTAATGATTGGTGGCTTGGGGTCCATCAACAAGGAGAACAAAACGACGGGTATTCCAATTCTATCAAAAATACCCCTGATAAAAAGACTTTTTTCCAGAGAAGAAAAAGATAACACCAAGTTAAACCTGATCATCCTGGTAAAACCGACTATTCTTATCCGTGATGAGCTAGAGGCAAACATGGTAAGCCAAATACACAAAAAAACAGAACTGGCGGATTCAGAGCACATACCCGAAAAAGTACAGATAACTCCAGCAGGACAGAATATTACCAGAGAAAAAACAAAAACACGAAGACAAAGAACTAAATATTAATTTATTCCCGGAGCCATTAACCATGAAGAAAATTTTCAATACAAATACCCTCTTACTTATTATCATTTCATTACTCCTTATAGCACTGATTTTTAAAAACACGACTAATTATGTCGTTGCACAGGGCGATGGAGGCGCGCGGCATATCTTTGGCGTGGTTGGCGGTCAATTAGGAAGCAGACAACCTTTTTACCTTGTAGATACGGATGAGCAGGCTGTTATGGTTTATGAGTATTTTCAAGGGGGAGGATTTGGTTTAGTAGCTGTTCGAAGTTACAAATTTGATAAAAAATTGCAACAACATGGAAAAACGTACGGTATATCTATAGAAGAAGTAAAGGCGGAACTTTTAAAGGAGCAAGCCAAACAACAGCAGTAAAAACCTCCTATAGTTTCCTGGTACGATCGCCCTCTTTTGAGGCAAATTGTATCAACCGTGTTTTTAATTCACCAAAGGGAAAGTTTTTGCCGGGACATGCTGTCCCTTTCTGGTGCACCTGCTTATGCAATAATACGTTGGATAATGGAATGTTGTACCTTCGGGAAAGATACTGGACAAGTTCAACCAGGGATTCAAACTGCTTGCCGGTAGGACGGCCGCCATTTTCAAAGTCGCCTACCAAACAGATACCTATAGCTACACGATTGCATTCCATATTTGCCGTATGGGCGCCATGAATCTGCTTTTTCCAACGTTCAGCTACCTCAATCTCACCATCCCCTGAAAGTGACCCATTTCCAACGACGAAATGGTAAGCTAAACCGTATTCCCATCGTCTCTTGTTCCTGTGGTAATCATCAAAGCGGGCGGCATTCCCTTTTGCAGTGGCGCTATGGTGAATAACAATGTATTTCCATTGATTTTCCTGAACATCGGTGTGACAAAGATGGGTGAGATTGGCCGTTACAGCCGGCGGAGAGTTCTTTACCTTCACACAACTGAAGAATGGCAAAGAAATAAATATCTCCGATGCAATCACGATGGTAGCTAAGGAAAAATATTTAATTATACTTTCATGTCTATGCATAGCTATTTTTATATACAATTTCTCCTCATATTGCAATTATTTTTATTTTACACCCTGGCCTCTATCCAAACTTCTCACGAAATTATGTAAATATTATAAAGGATTTTATAATAAAAAACGTGGTATTTGTACGTTATCAATTTATACCAGATATAAATACAAATTTTATTGAAAAGTGTCCATATATTATGTACATTAGAGCCGATTAGTTAACAATAAAGTTTTCTTTTCAGGTGGAAGGCGGTAATGTGTGGGTATATTTAATAAATTTGCGGTGTGTTTTATGTTCAGTTTTATTATATATACAAACACGGCGCATGCCTGGTCTACAGGCCCTAAAGCCTATCGGACGGGAGCGCCGGTTGACAACGAAAAAACCTGCAAGGCCAGGAGTTGTCACAATTCGTTCCCTCTTAATTCGGGAAACGCAAAATTTTCAATTACTACAAATCTCCCCGTTTATACTCCTGGTAAAACAATCAAGGTACAAGTTTCATTCCAAAATTGGACTGGAAAACTACATGGATTTGAAATGACAGCGGTCGATGCCAATAGTAATAGGGTGGGAACATTCAAAAAGGTCTCAAGAAAAGATAATACAACCCAGGTAATTCCTCCAAATGCCGTAGACCCCAATAAAAGAGGACTAAAGACTGAAGACGAGGGAAAATACATAGAGCATACCCTGGCCGGGAATAAAAAAACCTCATGGACTGTTAAATGGCAGGCGCCTTCCACCGCTACGGGTCTTATAACATTTTATGCTGCAGGAAACGACGCAAATGGCAATGGTGTATCATCCGGCGACCACATTTATACAACCCAATTACAAATAAATGCAACATCAACTGCAACAATACAATAATTTGAACAACCTTTTAAAAAGACTTTATTGCAAAATGCGGGAAAAGAGGAGAAATATAAAAATATTTGTGATTCCATTCCTGCTTTCTTTGCTATTTCCATCTGTTCTCTTCGCTCAAACAGATACGAATAAAGATACGATAACAGGCGTAACGGAATCGAGCGGGTTTACCTATAACAATTTTATTTCTGGTAATTTTAGAACTCAATACGAAGGCAGGTGGGAAGGTAGCCAGGACGACCACGATATGTATGAATACCTGCATTTCCAGACAAAAGATTTCTATAACAATAAGGTAAGCATCGCCGGTTCCGGAAGGTTATCCGAAGACCTTGATGGCCACGAACCAAAGTCCGGGGCATTTCGGGATATCCTCGATACATACGATTCAAGTTTCAACGGTCGCCTTTATTATTTATACGGAGACATCAAAAACCCTGTAATAGACAATTCAACCCTTCGTGTAGGACGACAATATATATATTCTGTCGACACCATTCTCTTTGATGGTGTAAAATATGATCAGCAAATTGGTCCCATTGAGACCTATGCTTTTGGTGGTCTAAGGGCTTCTCAATATAGCAGTACCTACTTTGATACGGTCACCGGAGCTGGCGTTGCCGCCCGCCCCTTTATAGACACTCGCACAAATGTAGATTATATGCGTATTATAGACGATAGTTTTATTGATGATGAAGTAGGCCTCAATTTGTGGCAAAAGATTCACGAGGACTTTAATTTTTACGGAAGATATGATTTGCTGAACTCTTCACCCAAGGATCTTTTTGTTAAATTCTCATGGGACAAGATTGACTGGGATGCAAGCGTAGATTTATCATATTTTCAGTTTCTTAATTCAATCGCCGAACAAAGCAATAACATTTCTCCTTATTATCAGGTACTCGGAACATTCAGGCCGTTTTACCTCATTAGTCTGACAGGTTATAAAGGGGTGGGAGAACATTATGGAATTTCCAGCGGTGTTGACTATAGAAAATTGATTAACGAAGGCCAGGAAAATACTTTTAACCGCGATTATAACAGGGAATTCTTCTCATTTATGGTCAATAACATTCTTTTGCATGAATCCCAAGCTACCTTTACCGTGGAACATTGGAATGTAGCCGGGTATGATAATAGCCTGGACCTCGGCGCCGACCTTGGGAAAAAAATTGACAAGTTTGATCTCGGTATAGGGACAAGCTATTCATTTTATAAATATAATTTTACGGGAAGTAACGACCTCCAGGCTATCCTTGAAGACCCAGCACAAAGTAATATAGAACAAAGGATCGATGTCCGTGCCTATTACATGAGAATTAAATATTTATTAACAAAGCAATCTGATATTACCTTTCGTTGGACAACTGAGATAAGCGATCCTGGAACCTTTCACCAACTCTTACTTTCTTATAGCACAAATTTTTAATGAACACGTTTAAATATATCATTTTCTTCATAAGTATTGCCTTTCTTAGTGCTCTTGGTGGTTGCAAGGAGTCCGAGATACACTTTAGTCATGCCAAACACATGGAAAGAGGCTTAAAAGACTGCGACACCTGCCACGCTTACAAAGAAGACCTTACACCAAAATGGCCAAAGATGCCAAAATGCCTGACATGTCACATGAAGAATTTTGACACAAATAATCCCAGATCCTGTTTACTGTGCCACACGAGACCAGGGATGAAAATAAAAGTAAAACATAATATCCCTAAAAAGTACCGGGATTTGAAGTTTACTCATAAGATACATCTCGAAAATAAGGTTGAATGTAATAAGTGCCACAGCAGTATCGGGAAAAGTGATGCGATTACCACAGACCTTTTGCCCGATATGTACCGCAATTGTGTGCCATGCCACAAAGAAAGAGGTGAAGATAAAATCGCCTGTGATATTTGCCATAAGCACATTAAAAAAAATCGCATGCCCCTCTATCATGAAGAACGGTGGGTAAAACACGAAGATCCGCGCTGGATTCTCAAACACGGCAGCGAGTCCTATTACAATAAAGATTACTGCAAACGATGCCATCCCGACCAGAACTGGTGCGTCAATTGCCACCAAATTCAGAAACCAAAGAGTCATAATAACGCATGGCGAAGAAGGACACACGGATTCGCCGCATCATGGGAGCGGAAAAAATGTATGGCATGTCATCAGGAGGACTTTTGTGTAAGATGCCATACCAATACAACACCTTTAAGCCACACGGCCTCGTGGGGTGGTATAGGAACAAAAAATCGTCATTGTCTCAATTGCCATTACTCCATATCAAAGGTAGAGTGTACGGTTTGTCACTTACGTCCCGACCATCCCTCAGCTCCTGGCATACCACACGATACCAAAGGTTATCCGCCTTGTGAAGTATGTCACAAGAGAGGTATTGGTGGCGCACCAAGAAGAACACACCCCATACCACCCGATATGACTGATAAATGCAAAGTATGTCATAGGTGAACAGGCTGTCTGGGAATGCAAAATTCAAAAAATCAGGTATTGATTTTAAAGGACTTATGACACAAGAATTTACTAAAACACCTATTCTCGGACAGCCTGTGAAAATCGACTACCATTGCAGAGTTATAATAACCGTTTTATTTGATGGTAACACCACGCGTCCGAACTGCATAAGGAGGTAGACTGAAGCATCTTTTCTTTACTATGATCTTGCGGGAAAGATTGCTTCGCTGTCGCTCGCAATGACAGACAAGACCATACTTTTTGCACAGACTCTTTACATCGGCGGCTTCGCACACATAAAGGGCATAGCTACATTTAAATTTTCGAGCCAGTCATAAAGCACCTTTATATAATTTTTTTACCGGGAACATAATGTAAATAAAAAATGTTTTTATAAATAATATATATTAAACCCGCCAAAAACGCAGACGAAAAAATAAATTTAAATTTCCTCTTGCTTTATTATATTATGGTTGGTAAGATATGCCGTGTAGTTTGGTTGTATTGTAAAGTCGTATTATAGATGAGTGTTATAGTAAGGCTATAAGGGTTACAACCTTTATGGCCTTTTTTTGTTTCTTTATATTTCTTTAATGTGAGAGGGGGTGATTTAGAAATGGCAAATGGAACAGTGAAATGGTTTAATGATAAAAAAGGATTTGGTTTTATCTCTCAGGATAACGGAGATGATGTTTTTGTACATCAAACTTCTATCCAGGGCGATGGGTTTAGAACCCTTGCAGAAGGAGATAAGGTTGAGTTCGAGGTTATTAAGGACCAGAAGGGCTACAAGGCCACAAACGTCGTCAAATTATAAATTTATTAAAAAGCGCACTCTTTCATTTTAAAGTATATTCAACAGCAATAGATGTGATAAAAAAATATAGAGTAGACACTTAAGTTATAACAGTTATAATTACGACAATAAAACCCCAGTATCCGCAAGGATATTGGGGTTTTTTGTTTAATGGAAAAAACAATAAACCCTCAATTCCCCTTTCCCAAGGGGAATTTAATTTCAAGTATGTATCGCAGCAAATAATCACGGGTTGCCATTACAGCGCCTTACGAATCCCTAAATGCCACTCTATGACAATTTGCGACAAATTTCATCTAAATATTTTTCAGATTTTTTTTACAATACGAGACTTGCACTCCCCCATAACAATGTGATAAACTTTTTTTATTATATATCTCCCTCTGTATAGCATTCGAATTTTAATGTAGATTTATTGCCACTTATTTATCGAGGAGAACAAAGTTGAAAAAACTATTTATTCCTAACCTCATCGCAATCGGCATTACCGCTGTATCTCTCATGACTGCTTACGCGGGATGGAAACCTTCCGATACGGAAATTGCAAAAAAACAGGATATCACAAATTCGGAAGTTGCCGAAGCTATCGCAAGTTTGAAAAATAATTATCCACACTTGAACTCCTATTTTGAAAAGGCTTATGGTTACGCCGTGTTTCCTACAGTAACAAAAGGCGCTATAGGCATCGGGGCGGCTCATGGCAATGGTGAGGTTTACGAAAAGGGAAAACTGATTGGCACCGCAACCCTTACACAGGTGACGATTGGCGCACAACTTGGCGGTCAGGTGTACACTGAGGTAATCTTCTTTAAGGACAAAGAAACACTCAACGACTTCATGTTTAATAACGTCAAATTGGGGGCACAGGCATCGGCAGTAGCTGCAAATTCCGGAGTATCCTCAGATGCTGATTATAATAATGGCGTTGCGGTTTTTACCCTGGCAAAAAATGGCTTAATGTATGAAGCTTCGGTAGGCGGACAGAAATTCCGTTTCAAACCAATCGAACCAAAGTAAACTCTTCATCATAAATCTATGGTGCAGTGCACCGTTCGAGGAATTCGAGATATGCCAATGCCTCATCAAATGTTTGACCACACATCTCTTCCAGTGGTCGAAGATTCGAGCAAACCACAGGCTTTTCTGGCTTGCCATGAAGGAAACAACGATTAGACGGACTGAGTTGTACGCACCGGACACCGGCAGGCTTACCATTCGGCATACCCGGAATTGGCGATGAAATGGACAGCGCAATGCAACAAGCCCCGCAACCTGCTTTACAATCCAAAATACTTTCTCCTGCTATTCCACAAGAATGACCCTCAAAATTTATCTATCTTCCCCACTTCCCATTCATTTCCATAATATCCAATCTGAATATGCCCAAATTTTTGTATAACTTTTCATTTGACAGAGATTCCTGTTTTATTTTGCCGGGATTTTCCTCCAGATGTTTTAAGAGGATGTCCATACCATGCTTCTTTTCATCTAACGTTTCCACGAAATACATCTTTCCCCACAGAATAACAGAACAAAATGCATGGGCGCATTCGTTCATGATGTATCCTTTGTCCTCAATAATCGTGGCACATACCTGGGGGTTTTCTTTAATAATTTCGTATTTCAAACCTTTTAGTCTGCTATGAAAATAGAGGGCATTTTTCACTTCATCATAACCATAGCTGAGTGTAACAATGTAGGGTTCATTATTTCTGCACATGGCAATGGATGTGTATTTCCCCTTTTTTATAAGGGATAGTATTCCTTGTATATCTTTTATCTCCCGTTCTTTTTTCTGCAAATGAAATCGCGGCATCATGTTGACAAACCTTTTTGATCTTTGTAAATATTGTTCTTGTGGATGGTGATCAAAGCTGCATCGATACAAATCAGAAAAAAGTATACCCTGCAAACAACAATGCAAGGGTGTAGAGTGACGAAGCAATCTTTCGTATTGAAGGGACTTGATATTGCTTAGCTATCACTTGCAACGACAATAAAGCTATAGTGTTTTTAACGAAGCGTTATTTTAAACGTAGAAACGCAAAATCTTGCGTCTCTACGTTCATTTTGTCTATCACTTACCGTTTTTGAGTATCTGGAAGAGTTCATCTTTAAGAGCCAGCCGCTGTTTTTTAAGGTTTTCCAGAGTTATATCCGATTTGGGATCTATGTCATTCTCCACCCGGAAAACTTCCTTATCAAGTTTATGGTACTCATCAAAGAGCTTCTTAAAATGATGGTCAGTCATCTTAAGGGTATGAATTTTCTCACGATATTCAGGAAATTCATGAACAAGGCCATGATGTTCATATTGCATGGTATTTCTCCTTTTTTATAACTAAAAATAAAAATCACCCAATACACAAGTATTAGAAATGAAAACAATTTATTTTACACTATTTTTCTTCAAAAACAGATTGTTTTTTTAT
The DNA here is from genome assembly GCA_023261465.1 of Planctomycetota bacterium. GTDB lineage: Bacteria > Planctomycetota > Brocadiia > Brocadiales > Brocadiaceae > JAHFOW01. Next base: position 5,704 of record JAHFOW010000025.1, on the reverse strand, counting down.
CAAGATTTCTTAATTTTCCTGAATTTTAATTCACTATATAATAATAAATTAAAATTGGTTAAACTAATGAAAAATAAAGAACAAGTACAATCTACCGTTTTTTAGGAGACTATAAAACATGCAACAAGTAAATGAAAGAAAATCTATTATAAAAGAATTAATTGAGATTATAAAAGAATCTCAGGTAATCAGTCGATTCAACGTTAAGTCAAAAGATATACGAATTGGGGTATTTTACACCGGGATTGTATTGAACACGGGACATGCAGGAATGGCATATACTCCTGTCCAGGAAATACCCGAAGCGGTATGTTGTCCACGATCCCACGCAAAAATGCCGCAAGCAGGAAATTTATTGTATCTTCCTGCGGAGAATCTTATGGAATATGCGCTTGATGATAACGTCTTGAAATCAGCCGTTGGCATTGCGGCAATCAACGCACTTTCTGCTCTATTACTTGAAGATGAACAATGTCCCTACAAACCCACTCTGTATGGCGATGCATTAGACCTGGTACATATCACAGAAGACGATACGGTCGTTATGGTCGGGGCATTTCCTCCATTTATAAAGAAAATCCGCGAAGTCACGAATAAACTTTCTGTCATTGAAAAAAATCCCAGGGCTGTTGGTAAAGATGAAAACTTCACTATAGAACCCGCAGAACGCTTGCAGGAAATTATTCCACGGTGCAATATCCTGATTATCACGGGGGTTACCCTCGTGAATCATACTCTTGTGCCTATCCTGAGCTTTGCCGTAAATGCACGTGAAATTGTCGTTGTCGGACCTACCGCCAGCGTTTATCCGGAACCGCTTTTTAAAAGGGGTGTTACTATTTTAGGTGGTGTAAAAGTTACTGATGCAACGAAGATGATTCATCTTATTGGTGAGGGAGGTTCTGGGTATGATTTTTTTGAACAATGTGCACAAAAGATTGTCATGCGACAAAAAAATAACCGCAGATGACACGAAGGGTAATAAAACCAATACGAGATTACGAAAAGGTAAAGAGGTAAAATACCAGAATTCTTTTCCCGGCGTTTTCCGTGTTCTCTGCGGTGGACTAAAAACATGTTTCAACCTGCGGCTTTAACACAAATTAGCCAGATATCTGATCAGGTCTGTACTCGTAATAATACCAACAAGGTTATTGTCCTTATCAACCACCGGAAGTGAATGAAACATCCCGTCGCTCAAAAGTTGAGCAGCCTTTCTTACGGTTTCATGAATGCCTATGGTAACCAGTTTCTTCTGCACGATCTGCCCGACGGTAAAATGCTGGTCAAACATATCATCAAACGAACAGTTGGCCGTCGCAATATTCAACCGCAACATATCGGTGGCGCTGATAAGACCAACGAGTTTATGACCATCCACCACAGGGACGTGATGAATTTGATGTTCGGTTAGCATTCTTCGGACATCGCTCAGTTTCTGGCCCAACTGTACCGTCTTCAGATTTGTCGTCATTACATGAGATACCAGATCTTGTTCCTTCATAATATTTGCCCCCTGTTACGCTTATTACCGATATGCAGCACCGTAATATTACCTGATATACTTGCCAAAAATAACGTCGAGCTTTTTCTTTGTGGTATCCGGGATCAGGTTTTTCTGTGTCACAATGGCATTTTGAACTGCCGTTGCACATTCGCAATTTCTTTTCCGTTCAATCTTTGGAATGGCAATCTTGAGGATACGTTTTGCGGTTTCAGCATTTTTATTCAGATTCGATATAACCATCTCCAGCGTCACGGCCTCCTCGCCCACATGCCAGCAGTCATAATCGGTTGCCATGGCGAGGGTGCTGTAGCATATCTCTGCCTCCCGCGACAATTTGGCCTCCTGGAGATTCGTCATACCAATGACGCTCACACCCCATTGCCGGTATACGTTTGATTCCGCACGGGTTGAGAACAAAGGCCCTTCCATGCATAGATAGGTACCGCCTTTGTGAGCCCGTACGCCAACTGATTGAGCAGCATTGTATAAGGTATCGGCAAGTACTTTACATACAGGATCTGCAAAACTCACATGTCCTACAATCCCTTCCCCGAAGAATGTGCTGATTCTGCCCCGTGTTCTGTCAAAAAACTGGTCGGGAATAACAATGTCCAGAGGCATGATCTCCTCTTTCATGCTTCCAACGGCGCTTACGGCGATGATGTGTTCCACACCCAGCTTCTTCATCCCGTAGATATTGGCCCTGAAGTTAAGTTCCGACGGCATGATGGTGTGCCCGCGTCCGTGTCGAGGTAAAAAGGCCACCTTTCGTCCTTCCAGTGTGCCTACCATAAAACAATCCGAAGGCATGCCAAAGGGTGTATCAATGGATACCGCCTCAACATTCTTAATGCCTTCTATATTATAAAGACCGCTCCCGCCAATAATACCAATCACAGGTTCTGTCATGGAATGTTTCTCCTTATTATTAAATATTGTTAAATTTTCTCTTATGACGACTCAACTTATCCTTATGTAACTCAAGGCTCCAGAGTCTGTTCAAAAAGTACGGTCTTGCTTGTCATTGCAAGCGACAGCGAAGTAATCTTTCTCTCAAAATCCATGAAAAGAGGAGATTGTGTCAGTCGCTCCTCCTTCGCAATGACACAGCGGCAGGCTTTTTCAAAGACTCTTTAGCCTTAATGTCCTGCATAAACTCAAACTTGGAGGTTTGCGTTGCATCCGGGCATATCTTGAAACTAGCTTAAATAACGTAAACGCTGAACTATTATGCGAAAAGTGATCTCGGCGTGTCAATAAATAAAATTGAAGTATTTTCTATCCATTTTTACTGGTTTTCAGTTTTTTTTATTTCTTTCTACCATGCTTGATTGTATTGGTAATTTCAAGACTTTCAAGGTAATTTGATTTTTATTTATCCTTACCATATTGTATAATGTTTTATTACAAGGTACAACATAAGTACGATATAAAATTAAAGCACGAATTCTGTTAGGATATATCCCCATTTATGGGAATCGATTCACATGTTTTGGGAGAAAACAAAAACAAGTCACATTAACCTCGCGTTTTAGTTTCTGGGAGTTAAGATATTTTTGAAAATATTCTTCCATAACAGTAAACTCCTAAATCTAAACGCATAAAAAGAAACGGAGAGCAGGATGAATACGAAATTGTTAGCAGGATTAGTTTTCGCGGGATTGGTTATGGGGGGCTGCGGCGAAAAACCGGCTCCGCAAGCGGATAAATCGAACGCACTGCAATCGCAAGCCACAGATATGGCTGGTAAGGTTCAGGCCAAAGCCAACGAGGAGAAAGCCGCCGCCGAAAAACAGGCCCAGGAAATGGCCAAACAAGCCGAAGTCGCCGCTCAACAAGCGGCCCAACAGGTTCAAGCTAAGGCCCAGCAAGCCGTCGAAGAAACGAAAAAGAAAGCACAGGATTTGTTAATAACGGCCAAGCAATATATGGATCAAGGAAAGTTTGAGCAAGCAGTTAATGCGGCACAGGAAGTTCTCAAATTGGACGTGAATAACGTTGACGCAAAGAAGATTATAGAAACCGCCCAGGCGAAGATTAAAGAAATGGCTCAGCAGAGTATGGGAGATTTAAAATCGGGATTGTCCAACACCTTGGGCAATTTGGGCAAATAAAGGCTGCATTTCTTTCACATCGTCAAATTGGTTGACGAGGCGTTAGTTAATCCCCTTACAGGCAACCCGCGGTGAGGGGATTTTTTTAGTTTCCGTCTTTGACTTTTGACTCCGGTTTCCCTTCCACCATCCAGAGTACTTGCCTACACCACACAACCATGAGATGTCATTTATATGTAAATGATCGTATGTCGAAATAAACTCTACCAACCGCTACCTCCCCACAAAATAAAGGGAATCCAGCAGGTAGAGAGTTGGCGGAGCGTGAAGGAAGCGATAGTGAATCTTTACCGCCAGTTAAGTAATTGCGGTTATATTTCCGTCCGTCCTGTCTACACTGTGTGATATTATTTTTAATTATAATGAATTCACCGGATGTTTTTTCAGAAAATTAATTCTTACAAACAAATGAAAGAATACAAAATATGCCAGAAGATATGATATTAATTCCTGAAGGTACGTTTTTTATGGGAAGCACGAGCCGGAATATTGAAGACTTATTAAAAATTGACCATACCATCGAGGCTGAAAGGCTGGAAAGTGAAATGCCCCAGAGAGAGGTCTTTCTAAGCGCCTACCTCATTGATAAATATCCTGTAACCAATGCTCACTATAAGAAATTCATTGAATCGTGTGGTTATACTCAAAAGACATTCTGGTCAGAGGCGGGATGGCAATATATCTCTCAAACAAATCCACTGGGAAGCGGTGATCTCGATAACGTTATGAAGGGTGAACAAGATTGTCCCGTTGTGAATGTTTCATGGTTTGAGGCCGAGGCATTTGCACGATGGGCGGGGAAACGGCTTCCCACGGAGGCAGAATGGGAAAAATCTGCTCGTGGTGACGACGCCAGGACATATCCCTGGGGTAATGAGTTTGACAAAACGAGGTTAAACTGTGCTGAGGCAAAGTTTGAAAAACCGACAGTAGTCACACACTATCCACAAGGTCAAAGTGTTTACGGATGTTTTGATATGGCAGGAAATGTTTGGGAATGGGTTGCCGACTGGTATGATAGCCAATATTATCGTCATGCCCCCAACAAAGATCCAAGAGGCCCAACAATGGGTGAGGAAAAACCCTATTTTGGCAGACCGGAGGAGGTGGGCATTTCCATTTATGAATTAAGGCCATCACCGACAAGCGGGGCGCTGAGTCCGTGTAAGGTACTGCGAGGAGGTTCGTGGAACGGATCGGGTGTTGTCCATGTCCGATGCGCAAATCGGGACTACGACGAACCTTCGTACAAAAATGACACTATCGGTTTCCGATGCGCAAAATCCATAAAATAAGGAGAACGTAGATTAACAGATAGGCAGAATTATTTATTTTAAATTATGAAACAATAAGCAAGCATTTTTTGTTAGTAATTTTATGTATCGTATTTAATATTTTTGTTTTATTAAAGGAGTAGAGTGTGAAGCGAATTGGATATTTTTTAGGCGTTGGCAGTATTGTTTTTGTATTAATGACATCTTACGCAGTCAATAAGATATTTGCTGGTGACAGTTGTTGTGGCGCCAAGGCAGCCGCTACCGGAGAAAAGGCTGAAAATAAATGTCTGGTTTGCGGAAAGGCAATAGATGCCAAAAGCAAGCCCGTAACACTAGAACACAAAGGAAAAACCTTTAATTTCTGCTGCGAGCATTGTGCGGATACCTTTAAAAAGGATCCGGGTAAATGCATGAAAGACGAAGGAAAATAACATCAGGAAAAACAATAAATAATTATTTCTCCTACGGTGTTGTCTCTAAAAGTTTTCATTACATTTGTTTTCAAAAATGCGTCCTTATTGCTAAAGAGAGGACGCATTTTTGTTTTAAGCAATCAACGTAATCATTCTTAGTCTCCCTTGGCAAAGTGGGTTTCGTGGGGTTGTGTTTTCGCTCGTTTAATCTGTAAGGTCAAACCGGCACAGATAAACCTTGTGTGTCTATCCACACAGACAACCCACACATATAACGGATGTTCACCCCAAATAAAAAAACAAAAATGCCTTAAATACCTTGTATTTATTGGCTTTTACGTCTACCGATAAGTTTTTTTCTCGTGACTACCCGTATGTGCCGGCTTGGTAATA
>JAHFOW010000024.1 GCA_023261465.1 Planctomycetota bacterium | reverse complement strand
AATATATACGTTTTATTCAGATATGTTGCGTGGTGGTATATGGCTTTCTCATAGTTGGCCGCCGCATTATCTTGGCCTCCCCTCTCCCCTGAAAATGCATTCTTTTTTCCTACCTTGTAACAAAACACCATAAAACCTGACAAACACAAATAAAAATCAAATTGTCTTGAATGCCTTGAAATTACTGGTAAAATTAAGAGGAATACTAACAAATACAAACCAATAAAAATAGATAAAAAACGATGAATTTCATTGCATTAAAAATGCTCGTCGGGAATCGGGCGAAGTATCTGGGCATTATTTTTGGGCTAACATTTGCTTCACTCCTCATTACTCAACAATCGGCTATCTTTCTGGGACTGATGACCCGTACGTTTGGATTTCTTACAGATACTGGTCTTCCTGACATCTGGGTAGTGGATCCAAAAGTGCAGTATATAGATGACCTCAAACCGTTGAAGGAAACAGAATCGCTTCGTGTTCGTGGAATAGAAGGCGTCGAATGGGCGGTACCCATGTATAAAGGACTCCTCAAGGCGCGTCTTCCGAACGGAACCTTTCAGGCATGTATTCTTGTAGGTCTTGACGATGAAACTCTTATTGGCGGTCCGCCTGAGATGCTTCAGGGGAAGATTGCCGACCTCCGCAATAGCGATGCTATTATTGTTGACATCGTTGGCGCTACGGGCAAACTGGCTAAGATTTTGCCGGATGGAACTCGTATGCCTCTGCATATAGACGATACCATGGAACTTAATGACCATCGGGCTGTTGTTGTAGGTACGTGCCGTGTGCAAAGGACGTTTCAATCGCAACCCGTTGTCTATACTACTTTTTCACGAGCAACTCTTTTTGCGCCGCGTGAAAGAAAGCTAATGTCTTTTGTATTGGTAAAGGCCAAACAAGGTCAGGATATTAATATATTATGTCAGCGTATTCGCCAAATGACAGGACTTGCTGCTTATACGCATAACGAATTAAGGGAACTTACGGTGCATTATTACATGAAATATACGGGTATTCCTATAAACTTTGGCATCACGGTTGTGTTGGGTTTTATTGTAGGTGTTGCCATTGCAGGACAGACGTTTTACAATTTTACGCTCGATAACCTTCGTTATTTTGGGACACTCAAGGCAATGGGCGCATCAAACGGCACATTATTTCGTATGATTATCTTGCAGGCATCAACGGTTGGGGGGATTGGGTATGGAATAGGAGTTGGGGCTGCATCGGTATTTGGCCTTATGACCGGCAACACAGAACTTTCTTTTTATTTGCCCTGGCAACTACTCGTTTTTAGCGCAACCTCCATTACCCTTATCTGTGCAGCTTCCTCGGTACTGAGCATCTGGAAGGTAATACGATTAGAACCCGCAATTGTTTTTAAGAGTTAGAGAAACAGCATTCCCGCGTTTGGAAATTTTCGTTTTTCTTAAAGCTGAGTAAGATTTTTACTGGTATGATTGAAATGGATACGATGAATACCAATGCCGTGCTTTGCAGAGGCGTAACCAAAACCTATGGAAGTGGCAGTACTCAGGTACATGCATTGAGTGGCGTTGACCTGGAAGTTTGCCTGGGAGAACATATGATGCTGGTCGGCCCATCCGGCAGCGGCAAGACTACGCTCATTTCTATCATTTCTGGTGTTTTGGATCATGATGGCGGTGAATGCCGGGTATTTGGACGGGAATTTTCTCATATGAACCGTTATGAAAAAACATTGTACCGCAAACAAAATGTCGGATTTGTGTTTCAGATGTTTAATTTAATTCCTACCTTATCAGCGGCAGAAAATGTCGCGGTACCTTTATTAATTAATGGGGTCAGTCGAAGCGAAGCGGTTGACAGGGCACGGGATGTTTTGAATCGTGTTGGGCTTGGCGACCGTACCTATTCTCTTCCTGATCAACTTTCGGGCGGACAACAGCAGCGTGTTGCTATTGCACGTGCACTTATACACAACCCAAGGCTTATCGTCTGTGATGAACCTACCAGCGCACTCGACCATGAAACAGGTCATAAGGTGATGGAGCTCTTGCACGAAACCGCAATTGGCGTGGACAGGGCGTTAATTGTCGTTACTCATGATGCGCGCATCTTTAGTTTTGCAAACCGCATCGCCAAAATGGACGATGGACGCATTACTTATGTAACAAGTCCACACCATTACCTGGAGAATGAAAAGCAGAATTAGGAGATTACTATGATACGAAAGTACATGCTTCCCATTTTGGCCGTATGTGGCGTTATATTTGCAATTCTTATCGTAATCAGGGGGAATAGACCCATTCCGGCGGCACCGCCGATTGTTACCCCTGCCGCCCCTTCCTTCAAATCATCTGTTGCCGGCGCTGGTATCGTAGAGGCCAATACGGAGAATATATCGATTGGCACCCTTGTGAGCGGCGTTGTTTCAGAGGTTTATGTTTCCGTTGGCAGTAAGATCAGGGCTGGCGATGCTTTATTTAAGCTTGACGACAGAGACCTGTTGGCCCAACTATCTGTACGGCAGATGGCGCTCCGGGTGGCTGATGCAAATGTCAAGGTGGCAAAGGCATTGCTGGCGGATTTGAAAAATCAGTTGTACCGTGCAAAAATATTGTCCGGCAAAGAGGTTATTAGCAAAGATGAATTTGACCGGCGAAACTATGCAGCACAGACAGCCATTGCAAGTCTTAACCAGGCAAGGGCTGAAGCTGTATCCGTAAAAGCACAAATAGGAGAAATCAGGACTAATCTGGACAGAATTATTGTACGGTCGCCGGTTGACGGCGAGGTGCTTCAGAAAAAGATTCATCAGGGAGAGTTTGCACTGGCAGGCGTTAACCAAACCCCTCTCATGATTTTAGGCAACACTGAGCCCAGGTATGTTCGGGTCGATGTGGATGAAAACGATGCATGGCGGGTACATCCAACAGCGTCAGCAATTGCATTTTTACGGGGAAACCGTGAAATCAGAACACCTCTAACGTTTGTGCGTTTCGAGCCGTACGTCATTCCCAAAAAATCGCTTACCGGCGATAGCACCGAACGTGTGGATACGCGGGTATTACAAGTCATTTATCGTATTGAAGATTCCAGGATACCCATCTTTGTTGGTCAGCAAATGGACGTATTTATTGAGGCAACCGATCCGCTATTATAAACTCCTTATTTAACCTTTCTCAGATACTCTACAACCTTATCCCCCATCCCGGAAGTTGAAAGTATCCTGTCCTTTGATGTATTTGCAGAAGCAATATCACCCGTGCGGTATCCGTCTTCCAATACGCCCATAATGGCCATTTCTATGGCATTGGATTCCTTTCCAAGACCAAATGCGTATTTCAGCATCATGGCGCCTGATAAGATTTGAGCAAGCGGGTTGGCCTTGCCCTGTCCTGCAATATCCGGGGCAGAGCCGTGAATCGGCTCAAAGAGTCCAAAGCCCGATGCTGACAAACTGGCGCTCGGAAGCATGCCAATAGACCCTGTAATGGCTGATGCCAGGTCCGATAAAATATCACCAAACATGTTTTCGGTAACGATTACATCAAATTGCTTTGGGTTTGTTGCAATCTGCATGGCTGCGTTATCCACGTACATGTGGTTAAGTATTATCTGCGGATAGTTTTTCTGCACATATTCAGTAACCACCTTGCGCCACAATTTTGAACTTTCCAGGACGTTGGCTTTATCAATAGACGTAAGTTTCCTGTTGCGCTTCATCGCTGCATCGCAGGCTACCCTGGCGATCCTCTGGATTTCCGGCACAGAATAAATCATGTAATCTACGGCATAATCTCCCTGTACCGCTCCCTCTTGCAAAGTCACGGATTTAACCTTGTTCTTTCCGAAGTAGACACCGCCGGTCAATTCCCGCACAATCAGGATGTCCAACCCACCCTTTAATCGCTCAGATTTCAGAGATGCCGCATCGGCCAGGGGGCCAAAGATCACTGCCGGGCGAAGGTTTGCAAATAAACCATACAAGGCTCGTAAAGGTAACAATGCCCCGCGTTCTGGTGTTAATTCAGCAGGAAGGGCGTCCCATTTTGGTCCTCCAACTGCGCCAAAATAGATAGCATCAGCGTTGTCACAGGTCTTCTTTGTTTCATCCGGTAAAGGATGACCATATTTATCATAAGCGCATCCGCCGACCAGCGCTTCTTTATATTCGAAGACATGGCCAAATCTATAGGCAACGGCGTCTAATACCTTTAATCCTTCTTTCATTATTTCTGGTCCTATTCCATCGCCGGCAAGTACCGCAATACGTTTTTTCATTTATGTATCTCCATTATTTTATGCTTTTGAACTATTTATAGTCTTCTTTTGTGACCTTTGTGTTTTTGTGGTAAATTATTATATTTTTGCATTATTGTAACGAATTTTTCAGAATAATCTACCATCATTATTTGTTGCTTTTTCATAATGCCAGGTCATTCATGCAGAGACAAGGCGCTGCCTTATCTCTGCCGTCCGAAAAACCCATAAATGAGGTGAAAATTCCTATGAGATCGAGGCGTATAAGTATTTGTGCCTTGATGTTGTTTTTTGGGTAGTGTAAAATATTTACAGAGAAGGGTTAACGTTTGGAGTAAAGATTTCCGTCGTTACCCCTCAATATTATCCTTTTTAAATTAGGCATTCGGCGACTTTTTATTGTAGCGCAGATCTGAATAAACCGTTTAAGCCGTTTAAACAGTTTAAACGGTTTGAACGGTTTGAACGGTTTAATCCGTGCAAATGATTATAGGGATAAACCACCCCACGCTACGATTTGCATTGAAATTCCTATACCTTGAAAGCGATGTGTTTTTATGATACGAGGGGTAAATCTTTTTAGTGGCATCGGCAGAAAACTGTTCTGCTGGTTTTTGTGTTTGTCAATTCTCCCTGTTATTGTCGTTGCCATTCTTACCTATCGATACGCCCGCGAAACGATTAAAAGCGAACTTCTCAACGAAGAGGTATTTCTCGCTGAAGGAATCAAGAATCACATCCTGACCATCCTCAACGCGGGCGAGTATTCTTCACAATTTTTTGCCTCTGACGAATTCATTCGAAGACATTTAGAGATATTGAATCACAACCCGGACAATAAGCACATTGTCAAAAGATTTAACGAATACATGGTCTATAAAACAAATCTCAACAAAGATTTCTACGAAACCCTTGTTTTAAACCCTGCCGGTATTATCGTGGCATCCAGTAATGAACGGAGTATCGGCCGTATTGAGTTTGGCGCAGATTATTTTACGTATGGGAAAAAATATCCTTATATAAAAGACGTTTATAGAGATGAAAATACCGGCGATTACTCAATTGCCTTCGCAGCGCCTGTTCTAAAAAAGCATGGGGGTAAATTTCTGGGCGTCCTGGTGATTCGCTATAATGCAAACAAGTTAAGCGAGATTACCGCGGGGAAAAGGAGCGATGCAAAAGAAGATACCGGTACATTTCTCCGGCGGGGCAAGACCAGCGAGGCATATATTGTGAACAAAGACCACTTTTTGATTACCGGCTCCCGGTTCAGGGAAAATGCCATCTTAAGGCAGAGGATTGATACAGAACCTGTCCTGACTTCACTCAATACGAGCCGGGAGGTCGTGGGCGTTTATAAAAATTATATGGAGAAAAATGTAATTGGAGCAACACGATATTTGAGGAGTATGGGGTGGGTTCTCCTGGTGGAGACTAACGAGTCGGAGGCATATTCACCGATTTCCCGGTTCAAATATCGCGCAATTACGGTCGTTGGGATATGCATTATTGGCGTCATATTTGTTTCTGTCTTCATATCGAGAGGAATTATTAACCCCATTATCTTGCTGGTAAAGGGCATGAAGCGGATAGCCGAAGGAGATCTGAACTTTCGGGTAGAAACGCATTCAGGCGATGAACTGGGCGAGCTAACAGATTCGTTTAACTATATGACCGATGACATCAAGGACGCACGGGAAAAGCTTTTGGGGCTTAAGGCAGACCTTGAGGAGAGAAAGGAATATTTAGAAAATATTTTAAAGTATGCAAATGAATTGATCTTCACCCTGGACGTTCAGGGCAACTTTACCTTTATCAATCCCAAGATTAAAGAATGGGGATACGGCGAGGAGGAACTGATCGGAAAACCATTTCTGTCCATATTATTCAACAAAGAGCGGGAACAGGGAGAACAACTTAATTTTGATGGGTTCATGAAGATGTTTGAAGTCGAGGTGCTGGATAAACACAGGAACGTTCGGAATGTATTGATGAGCACATCAGTGATAAGAAGCAAAGAGGGGAAGTTAATCAGTATCCTGGGTGTCGCCAATGATGTCACAGAACTCAGAAAGCTTGAACAAAAGCTCGTACAGGCAGACAGGCTGGCATCCATTGGTCAACTGGTGGCGGGCATTGCGCATGAAATTAACAACCCAATCGGGGTAATTTACCTCTATAGCACGGAGAGTTTGAAACTCTTCGAGCGGGTTACCAATGCCTTAAAACGCTTAAGTTCCCTGCCCATCTCTGAGGATATACAGCAGTTGAATGAGCTTATTACCTATCTGAACCAAAAGGCAGATGGCGAACTGGAAAAGGATAAATTTTTAAAAGTATTACTTCATATTGCAGAAGATCTGGATAAAAACTCACGGGAATTTGTGGAAATATTTAATATTATTAGTAAAACCAGGGCTATTTTACACGAATATTTAGATGGTTCTGTTAAGGAATCTATACGGTGTAAGGATTTGATCAGCGGCCTCCTTGATTTCTCACGGCAAAAAAAGCCTCAAATGGGTTTATCAAGCGTGAATAACCTGATCGATAATGTGCTCAATATTGTGGAGAAACAGTACCGGAAAGAGAAGATAGAGGTCGTTCGGGATATTGATCCACTCACACCCGAAATTATGATGGACTCCCGCCAGATGGAGCAGGTGGTTATTAATATTACCAATAATGCCGTGCTTGCCATGAAAGAAGCGGAAGGAAGCGTCGGACATATGGGGGTGTTCAGAAAGGGTGTATTAACCGTGGGATCCCGATTCCACACGGATAGGGAATGCGTTGAAATATTTATTATGGACACAGGAGTGGGTATTCATAAAAACGACCTTAAAAAAATCTTCGATCCATTTTTTACAACCAGGAAGGATGGCAAGGGAACCGGACTTGGCTTGAGTATCAGTTACGGCATTGTTAAAATGCATGATGGCAGCATTGAGGTGGACAGTGAAGTGGGGAAAGGCACAACGTTCAGGATATTTTTGCCGGTAAAGGCACGGAAAGAACAGGAATTGAGTTTTGTTAAATTATAAGGTGAAATTTTTTTATGAAACCAGACGGCACAAAAATATTAGTGGTTGATGATGAAATTGGATATAGACGGGTGCTCAACAACGCGCTCACGGAACGCGGTTTTTACGTCAAAACCTCAGCGTCCGGCGATGAAGCGCTGGAGGAACTCAAAAAGCAGGAATACCCTATTGTCATCATTGACATGAAACTACCCGGCGGGATTGACGGCCTGGAATTACTCCAGAGAATTAAAGGGATGTACAACGCATCCGTCCTGATCATGACCGCCTATGGCGGCATAGAGACAGCCGTGGAGGCAATGCGGCGCGGCGCATTCAATTACATTACCAAGCCCTTCAATCTCGATGAAATCATCCTCAACATCGACCGCCTGATCGAGCAGCAGAAAATCCTTGACGAAAATAAGTACCTCCACTCTGAGCTGGAAAAGGTCTATGGATTAAAAAAGATTGTGGGCAGTTCCAGGGAAATTCAGAAGGTGCTCGACATGATTTCGAGGGTTGCCTTTAGTTCTGCGACGGTTTTGATCACGGGAGAGAGCGGCACGGGAAAGGAACTGGTGGCAAGGGCAATCCACTTTACCGGGAATAGAAAAGACAGGAAATTTGTGGCAATCAATTGTGCTACCCTATCTGAAAGCCTTCTGGAAAGCGAATTGTTTGGGCATATAAAAGGGGCGTTTACCGGCGCCATCAAGGACAAAAAAGGGCTTTTTGAAGAGGCTGACGGTGGCGCCTTATTTATGGATGAAATCGGCGATATCCCAAAATCAATCCAGGCAAAACTCTTGCGCGTCCTACAGGAAGGGGAATTTATTTCTCTGGGTGACACCGTTACAAAGAAGGTGGATGTGCGGATTATTGCTGCAACAAATCAGGATTTAATGCAAAGAGTGCAGGAAAAGGAATTCCGTGAGGATTTGTACTATCGTTTGAATGTGATAAATATTAAAATGCCGCCGTTACGGGAGAGAAAAGAGGATATACCCCTCCTGGTTAAACACTTTATTGAAAAATATAACAAAAAGGAGAACAGGCATATCAAGGGTATTTCGCCGGAAGTAGAAAAGGAATTCTATCAGTACCATTGGCCTGGCAACGTCCGTGAACTGGAAAATGTCATAGAACGCGCCATTGCCCTGACCCAAGAAGACATCATTTCAGAAAATGTTATTCTGCCACTGGTAAAAAAAGAAGGAAGTCTTGAAGCTAAGGAATGCGATCTCCTCTCGCAACCATACAAAGAGGCGCGGAGAAATGCGCTTGATGCGTTTAATGTGAAATATATCATAAACATTTTAAACAAAAACAGAGGTAATGTAACAAATGCGGCGAAAGAAAGCGGTATCGAACGCCAATATTTACAACGCATGTTGAAACGGTACAATGTTAAATCGAAGGATATATTTTAACTTTAAAGGATTAATGAATGTTGAAGGAGGATAAGAAAACCTCATAATTTGAAATTCCTTGTTCGATATTCGTTATTTAATACACGGTTAAATTAATCCGTCATTTTAAGTTAACGCCTATGGGGGTGATCAGGAGGGTGCACATCGAACGGTTGCCGGAAGGATTTCACCAATCACGTGAATTATTAGAGGCATTGCCAAGTCGGAATATACGAGTAGTCATGAGAAAAGAACTTACCAAGTGATGGTAAACTTATACCTAAATACCGCAATCAAGACGCAGCCTGATTGCAGTATCCAGGTATAATATTGTACTGTTATAGCATAGTCAGGAGTTTATCCTTCTATACATTTATCACTCACTTGGGATTAACTACCAATGTGGTCGTGTATACGTAGTCACCTGTAGCATTGCCATTTTTATTGGCATCAACTCCAGCGGCATAAAGAGTTACCGGAATTTTTGGAGTACCGATAGGAGCTGTCCACTTTACAATCCAAAATGTATTTTTGCTGCCTTTTAACGTCTGCTCTATGTACGCACCTGTGTCCTTTTTGGGCAGTCCCGAAATAACCCGTGTGGAACTACCTATTTTCTTAAATGTTCCAACTTTATTACCATTGGAATCAACTGCCGTCATCTCAAATCCGTGCAAGTGTGAAATTGCAGAATTATTAAAGGCAACTTTTAGTTTAACGGTCTTCCCAGGTGTATAAACGGCTTTGCCCTTAACTGGTGCAATTGAAAATGTTGCAGTCCCCGAATTAGTAGAGAAGGAATTGTGACAACCCCCTGCATTACATGTACCTTCCCCTGGCGCACCGGTCACATACGGTGGAGGATTGCCAGAGAATGCATAGAGCGGGGCCACGAACAGGCTGCCCGTACCAACAATGCTCAAGATGGACAATGCAAAACAAAACACAGATCTTTTTATCACTTTCATACGTATCTACTCCTTGTTAATAACGGTTTCTTAATTAAATGCTCTTTTTCATAACCCAGGTTACGAGATATAATGGAGCAACAGCAATGCCAGGTTTGTATTGTTTGAGTAGATAGTGTGGTAAGTATTTACTTTGGAGTAGATTAGAAATGAAGAAGATTTTTATGGAGAAAATATTCTTTGTAAAACAAGCCGGAAACCTGTAGATATTACAAAATATTTTGTAATATTTACAGGTCACTGAGGTAATATCGGATTGTCAAAAAACCTTATCAGTCATTTTCCATCAGAAAGGTTCACATCTTAAAGAATAACGGTTGGTACTTCTTATTTTTTCGCCGTGTTCTCCGGAGCTTTGTGGTGAGATAACTGTTGGTTAAAAAAATGGGCCCACAAGGATTTGAACCTTGGACACGCGGATTATGAGTCCGCTGCTCTAACCAACTGAGCTATGGGCCCTTTTGAATAGTTGATTTATCATAATCAGCCCACCGCAGAGAATTGAGAAATTAAAATGTGCACAACTAAAGAGATTGAGAAGATGGGATGTTACGTTTCTTTGCTTCATATCTTCTCGGTTTTCCTTTATGCCCTCAGCAAACTCTGTGGCGAACTTCGTGTTTTTAAAAGTATAACAAAATCTTAATCATTTTCAATCATATTTCAAAATTGCGGATAAGGGATACCACAATGGGTGCAAGTACAATCAGGGCAATGAGGTTCGGAATAGCCATAAGCCCATTCAAAATATCTGCTATACCCCACACTGTATCAAGTTTCATAGTTGCCCCAACAAGCACAAGTGGCAACCACAGAAATCGGTAGGTATACCTGACAAAGCGTCCATGTCCGAATAAATAGGCAGTGCAGGTCTCTCCATAGAAGCACCAGGCAATATTTGTGTCGTAAGCTGTCAGCGCCATACAAAACGTAACGAGGGCGGATCCGTATTTCACACCCATGAGTGATGAAAATCCGTTAATCGTGAGAGATGCCCCTGTTTCACCGGACATCCATGCACCAGTGAGGATAATCACCAGTGCCGTTGCCGTGCATATGATAATGGTATCGACAAAGACCTCCATCATACCCCAGAATGCCTGCCGTATCGGGTGATCGGTCTTTGCCGTTGCATGGGCGATTGGCGCGCTTCCAAGACCCGCTTCATTGCTGAAGGTACCCCGGGCTATTCCAAACCGCATGGCCTGCATTATTGTTGCGCCCGCAAATCCTCCGACTGCCGCCTTCGTACTAAATGCATCGTGTACAATCATAGCTATCATTGACGGTATATAGGGCAATTTCCATGCAATAATAGCCAGTGCGCCGATCGTATAGATAATGCACATAACCGGCACGCAGAACATAGCCACGTGGGCAATTCTCTGTATACCGCCTACGGTCACTAAACCTACAAAAACCAGCAGCCCAACGCCAGTAACCCAGGAGGGGATATGGAAATAATTTAATCCTTCTGCCACAGAATTCGCCTGAACCATATTTCCAATACCAAACGCCGCCAGTGCGCCAAACAGGGCAAAAGCAAATGCAAGCCATCGCCAACGAGGCCCCATACCCTGGCTGATATACATCATCGGACCGCCGATCATTGGTCCTCCAGCCTCCCTTCTCCTGTAATAAATGCCAAGAGCTACCTCGAAAAACTTAGTTCCCATGCCCAAAATACCCGAAACCCACATCCAGAAGATTGCACCGGGTCCTCCCGCAGCTATGGCCGTTGCTACGCCAGCAATATTTCCAACCCCTACAGTCCCCCCAAGCGCAACATTCACTGCCTGGAAGGGGCTGATATCTCCTTCCCCCGATGATTCTTTCCGAAACGTTCGTACAAAAGTCTCGCTCCACATGCGTACAAATTTTCGTATTTGAATAAAGCGGCTTAATATGGTCAGAAAGATTCCGATTCCCACGATAGCAATAATCATAGGAAGTCCCCATATACAGATATTCAGGGTATGAATAAAATCTTGTAGTTTTTCCATAGCATAGTATTTGTAATTTGTCGTAAAAATATATCGGAATAAACTACCATATATCGTGGAGAAATTCAAATGTCAAGTTTCTTGATTCCGTCTACACGTATTGAAGGAAAAAGTTACACACCTTTCGTGAGACCTCGTCCTCCTTTTGCCGGTAAAAGTGATCGCTCTCCGGGATTAATTCCAGGGCTTTTGGAAGTGGTATTTTTGAAAAACCCATCAAGGTGTCTTCCGCCGTCGTTGCAAAATCATTGTGTGTATAAATAAAGAGTTTTGGCTTGCTGTAATGGTTTAAGAAATCAAGGTTGTATTTACCAAACGGTGCGGAGATGGCGGCAAATGCCTTTACAGAGTCATTTTTAACTACAACCCTCATGCCAACAATGGCGCCAAAAGAATAGCCTGCAAGAAAGGTGTTGTTCTGTATACCGGCTTGTGAAACCAGAAAATTCAAAGCTGCTTGTGTATCAATAACGGCATCCCCGTAATTTTCACCGCTCATGGTTGATTCCCAATAAAGAAAATTTTCGGCGGTATCCTTTTGATTGCTTTCACTGTTTCCTGCCCCCCGGTAATTAAAACGAAGGGACACAAAACCTATACCGGCAGATATCCGGGCAATGCTGGTAATAACATTGTTATCCATATCACCACCCAAGTTGGGATGGGGAGAGCATAGCAGGATTGAGGACGTTGGCATGGCGTCTTCGTTGTAGGTCAGGATACCTTCCAACTTTAGATTATCTGCGTAAAAATGTACATGTTCTTCAATCATGATTTATTCGCTAAAAAAAGCCACAGCGTGCACAGAGTACACGGAGAAAATATTCATCGGAAGTAAGAAGATTATTTCTCTTTGCACTCTTTGCGCCTGTGCGTGAATTATTATTTTATCATTTTCTAAATTTTTTCTTTGTTGTGGCATTCTGCGCAACTTTCCGTACTGGTTTAAATGAAGTCTCTGTGGTGTCCCGTATCCGGTTTTTGGACGAATTTTGGCAACGGGAATACTATGATGGCAATAAATTCAAGTACCAATAAGAAACAGGAAACAACGATATATCTGAATATCCCGTTGGGGAAAAATGGTTCTAACATATCCGGGCTTTTGCCCTTTGTATAATCTGTCATTTCAAATCCTTTTCTTTATACATTACAAAAATTCGTATATGCCGGTTTTTCTGATAATGAGAAAATGCAAACCCATGAAGGCTGCCATACCTAACGGGATGGCTGTTACATGTATGGCATAGATGAACGTCAAATTTATTTCAGCGCCTGTCCTTGTCGTATGAACGGGCAGCAGACTTCCGGTATAGTACATAAGTAATATCAAAATGAGAAGACATGCGCCTGACCCCCCCCACCTGAATGGTGAATGCAAGTAATGATAATCCGCCCATGCATCCGAACCAACTCAGTCCTTTGGGAATCAACTTTTTGGTGATATTCGTTTCAATAATTTCCGTTAAAATGCCTTTATTATCAGTATCTTTATCCATTGTATCAGGTTACATTTGAATGTTAAAGAAATTCAAACCTCAGGCAGACGGGTTTCCGGGTGGTATGATTAAAACCGCGCCTACAAAACCCACGATAATAATTGTACGTATAAATTTACCCATGCTATCAATTTTTTACATATTATACGCCCCACTCGAATCCACCATAATCATCAGGCACAAAGAGATTTTCGCCCTTTCAGAGTATAGATAAATTTTCACATTCAAACGATAATCACCGTGAAATCGAGGATTCAAGCCGTTTGTATAGCCACATCAACATTTGATTGTGCCAAATTTGTGCTATAGTCGCTATAGCTCTTTTCTAAAAAGTTCAACGGCCTTTCGCAGATGTACAGGGGTAATATGGGCATATTTTCTGGTCAACCGTGAATCTTTATGTCCCAGTGGACAGAACTTCTCCAATTGTGCCTACCATCCGTTCTCTCTATTTACTTATCACCGTTTATACTGTGCAACACTTCATCTCCTGTCTAGCGCCCGGAGAGTAATTGTCCGTCGTGTTGGCCTTCAAATTTCCATCCCCTGCCCCCGCCAGCGGGGGACAATTGCTACCCGTACCCACAAGATTTTAAGCTGTTGTAGTTTGCAAGAAGGCGAGGACAAACAGAGTTTGTCCACGCTACCCAAAAAACCGCTTAACTTAACACGCATGCCCTTTATCCCAATAAGGAGAGAGACAGGGGGGAAGAATGGGGATTTAGTTGCGGCTTTTTTTCATTTATTATCTGTGTCAAATATTTATTGTCAGAATCATACCCTTTTCTGTATATCACTCAAATAGTAATGTTAGCCAGTTAGTAAATTATATATAAACGGTTACTGTATATTAATTTTAAGTATAATATTTCCTTGATTTTCAGTTCGGTTCTGATAAAGTACAGAAACTGTACACTAACTTGTTAGGCGTCATCTAAACCGTGTAACGGCTATATTAACAATTTACTAATAGACTTAAAATTAAGCAAATAGGGTTTTTAAATGAAAATAACTACAGACATATATTTTGGGGACAGTGCGGAGCAATTAAAACTGCTTCCAGATAATTCTGTTGATCTTATAGTGACATCACCACCTTATGCAGACCAACGAAAAAGCACATACGGTGGTATTCATCATGATAAGTACGTGAAGTGGTTTTTACCTGTTTCCAAACAGCTTTTACGTATTCTTAAACCGACAGGGACATTTATTTTAAACATAAAGGAAAAAGTAGTCGACGGAGAGCGCTGCACTTATGTAATCGAGCTAATTTTAGAAATGCGTAAACAGGGCTGGTTATGGTCAGAAGAATTCATCTGGCATAAGAAAAATTGCTATCCAGGAAAGTGGCCAAACCGTTTTCGTGACGCGTGGGAAAGACTTCTTCAATTTAATAGAAACCATAAATTCAATATGTATCAGGAAGAAGTAATGGTTCCAATGGGCGAATGGGTAAACTCAAGACTGAAAAACCTTTCTGAAACCGATAAAATACGTGACAACTCAAAAGTTGGAAGTGGGTTTGGTAAAAATATTTCAAACTGGCTTAACAGGGATAAGGCCTATCCGACAAATGTTTTACATTTAGCAACCGAATGCAACAATAAAAACCATAGCGCGGCTTTTCCTGAAGAATTGCCTGAATGGTTCATTAAACTTTTTACAAAAGAAAATGATACGGTTCTTGACCCTTTTATGGGTTCGGGAACAACATTAATTGTTGCAAACCGAATGAAACGAAATTCAATAGGCATCGACAACGTTCCTGAGTATTGCGAAATGGTTAAAAAGCAATTGAAACCAGTTGAGTTATATTTATTCGAACCAAAGGCAAAATATGAAAAAGCTAAACCTGAAAGACGTATCACAGTACGTTGAACAAAATATTGAGACTTTTCACCAAAAGCGTATTCAAAGTCTTGACGGATTAAAGTTATCACAGGTTCTCAGACGAAAAAATCCGTATCTGTTCAAAGCAAAATATGTGCTGACTGCTGAACAGATAATAAAAGGCTTGGTGGACGCTCATATTTCATCGAATGAAGAGACTATTTTTGGTGATTGGCTGGAAGGACTTGCCATTTTCATCAACAATAAAGTTTATGATGGACGGAAATCAGGCATCACAGGTATTGACCTGGAGTTTGACAGAGACGGAACAAGAAATATTGTAACAATCAAATCGGGCCCGAATTGGGGTAACAGTTCACAAATAGCTAAAATGGTTGCAGACTTTAGGACTGCTAAAAAGACGTTGAGAACCAGTAATTCACGATTAAACATAGTTGCAGTAAACGGTTGCTGTTACGGCAGGGACAACAAACAAGACAAAGGAGACTATTTCAAATACTGTGGTCAACGTTTCTGGGAATTTATATCTGGTAATAGTGAACTGTTTACAGAAATCATCGAACCACTTGGGCATAAAGCCAAAGAAAAGAATGATGAATTTGTAAAATCATATTCTCAAATGATTAATAAATTCACCAAAGAATTTGCGAATATATTTTGCAAAAATAACGGAGAAATTGATTGGGATAAATTGGTTCGGTTTAATTCCGCAACTATAGAGCCAAAGAAGAAGAAATAAAAAAACATCCTACCAAGGTGCTGCACCAGACGGCAATTCCGCTTCGCTCCATTGCCGCCGGTGAGCTTGATCTTTAGTTGATCTTTCGTGGGAGTTGTGCTAATTTTGTGCTAAAATGAATTGAAATAGACAGAATTAATTGAAACTAATAGAATAGATATAATGTGAACAATCCCTTAATTTTTAAAATAAGAGAGGATATTTTCATTTTAGGTAAAAGCCCAAAGGGCTTATATATGATAGCTCAGGGCAACGCCCTGGGTATAATGATAAAATACCTTTAAGCTCTGAAAGAGCGTAATAAAAAAGGACAATAGGATATCAAAACCCCAGCTATATTACGTGCGACCACGTTCGGGTTTTATCATTTTTTATGTCACCCTTTCAGGCTGATTCACGTCAAGGAATTTCAATACACAAAACATATTATTTTAGTTTCTTTCTGATAATATCACCCAGCGCCGGTTTGCCTGTTTCCTGGAAGTCATATCGAACACGGTCTGTAGGCTTATCTATGTGAATAAGCCTTCTCAGGTCAATAGGCGTTCCAATAATTACGATATCGCAGGGAATCCTCTGTATGGTTTCTCTCAATTCTTCCATCTGTGCATTTCCATAACCCATGGCCGGCAAGAGCTTGCCGACGTGAGGATATTTTTTAAATGTTTCGGCAATTGAGCCGATTACAAAGGGCCTTGGGTCACCAATCTCCCGTGCCCCATATTTTTCCGCTGCAAGAGTTCCCGCCCCGAAGGACATACCGCCGTGGGTGAGCGTCGGACCATCCTCGACAACCAGCACGCGTTTACCCTTTATAATCTCCGGTTTTTCAACCGTGATGGGCAGTGCGGCATCTATGACGATTGCCTTTGGATTTGACTGTTTTGCCTGTTCCCTGACGCGATGTATGTCTTCCGGCTTCGCAGTGTCTTCCTTACTGATGACAACGATGTCGGCCATGAGCAGGTTTGTTTCTCCGGGATAATAGGTAAGTTCGTGCCCCGGTCTGTGAGGATCAACAAGGGTGATGTGTATATCGGGGACATAAAACGGAATGTCGTTATTTCCGCCATCCCATACAAGCACATCAGCCTCTTTTTCAGCCTCTGATAAAATCGCTTCATAATCCACGCCTGCATAAACAACGGTATGTGATTCAATATGGGGTTCATACTCTTCAATCTCTTCGATAGTGCAGTTATGCTTTGTAAGGTCGTCGTATAATGCGAATCGCTGGAGCCGTTGCCTGGCAAGGTCTCCATAGGGCATGGGATGCCGGATTACAACGGCTTTTTTCCCCATTTCTTTTAAAATCCGGCAGACCTTTCGTGATGTGGGACTTTTTCCACAGCCTGTCCTCACGGCGCAGACAGCGATGACCGGTTTTTTGCTCTTTATCATCGTTTCCCGTGCGCCCAGGAGTGTAAACCGTGCGCCGGCGGCGTTGATAAGACTTGCCCGGCGCATGACATATTCGTACGATACATCGCTGTAGGAAAACACCACCTCGTCAATCCTGTGAAGCTGTATGAGTGCGGTTAACTCCTGCTCGGATTCGATTGGAATTCCACCGGGATAGAGCCCGCCAGCAAGCAAGACGGGATACCGTCTTCCCGCTATATTGGGTATTTGCGCAGCAGTAAAGGCAATGACTTCATATTCGGGATTATCACGAAAACAGACATTGAAATTATGAAAATCCCGTCCCGCAGCCCCCATGATAATTATTTTTTTCCTGTTTGCCATAACGCACCCTTTAACAACAGAGTTTATGAAAAAGTGATGGGCGAATAATTCACCCAAAAACGGCTTAATCCTGGCATCTATCTGATCCTGAAAACTTCTAAAAAGTGAAAATCATTAATATCTTAGAGAAAGTATCGCCATGTCTCACAGTTACTACAAAGAGGTAGCCGATGATATTCTTTCTTTACATGAATCTCACGCATAAGTTTGATTTTTGATGAATGCCACAAGTCTTTCAACGAAGAGTCACTAATATTTCCAATCTTAAGTTTTTTTAAAGGGTCCACACAGCAGGGAACCGCATCCCCATTCCAGGACACAAAGAGATACATTGAGAGTTGGGCACAAGGGGATCTTTCGCGCGGACCAAATACCTTTCCAACCCCCGGGTCATTAACCTGGCCAGCAAAGGAATGGGAATATTTAATTGAGATACAATCTCCGGGTTTTAACAGAGGCATCCATTTTTTATTAAAGTCTTCGACAGGATAAGAAATATTATTGAGCTTTAGTAATTGAAGATTCACAAAGAGTGTCTTTTTTTTGAGGAATTTTCTTCTCATCAGAAAGTATTCGATATTTTCCGTCACAAGGTTATAGGGCTGATTATTTTTTATTCTCTTATATATTTCTTGTGTTGGCGCATTTAAGGAAAGGGTAATCTCATCGAACCCGGATTCCAATAAAAGTTTATCTGTGTTCTGTTTGTTTAAAAGGACGCCATTTGTGTAAGTCCTCGTGTATGGTATTCCTTTACTTTTGACATAACGGCTCATAGTGATCAGTTGGGGGTGTAAAAGGGGTTCACCGAATCCGGTAAAGACTATGGAGTTGAGAGTCGGATGGTGACTGCATTCATCAATAATCTTTTTGAACAAGTCCATACTGAGATACCCTTTTTCCCCCTGAATATAAGGCTGAGGACACGTGCTGCACGCTATATTGCAATTATTGGTCACCTCTATAGATACCATACGAGGAAATTCCAGTCGCTGCTTTTCGAGAAACGATAAAAATGCACCCTTACACAACCTGATGGCCTCTTGTGGTTTCAGATGCAAAAGGCGCAGTTTTCTTCTCTGTCTTTTATAGTTTTTTGGAAGAGTTTCCATAATTCTATTATTTTAATGAGTAGTATCCTTTTTTTCCGACGTCCTCTTTAGGGTTTCGTTTTGAAGTTTCTATTTTCGTGCCATCGGGTAAAACAACAGTAAACCCTGCCAATCCTGGAATGGAATGTTTTCGATTTGAGGCCCCGACTACTTCTTTTATAGACGGATCGTCCTTTTGTACAAATAAT
Organism: Planctomycetota bacterium; assembly: GCA_023261465.1. Classification (GTDB taxonomy): domain Bacteria; phylum Planctomycetota; class Brocadiia; order Brocadiales; family Brocadiaceae; genus JAHFOW01. The sequence goes on along the minus strand of JAHFOW010000024.1, from coordinate 3,631 downwards.
AATCCTTTAAGTACCCCCATATCATCGTGAACCAAAGGATTGTTAGTAAAAAATTGTTCAAGGCAGGGATTGAGCCTATTGATAGATAAATACAACATTCTATGATATCGGGGACTCCTTTGAATCTTCATGCCAAGCCTTTTCTTGAAAAGGAAGACGCCGTCATTGAGAAATGGCCTGCAATGTCCGAAGTCTAATTTGGTATAACCCTTCTCCTTCGCCCATAAAATAGTATAGTAGTAAAGTGCAAACACTGCTCCTTGTTTAACAAGATCAAAGTTGCCATCCTTAACCCCAAGATATGACACAATCGGAACGGGAGATGCCTTGTAAATAAGCTGACCAGCCACATATTCGCCTCCCCTTTTCACCAGTAAAAGTTCTCCTCTCTGCAAGATGTCCTCCATTTGGTTCAAGGTTGTAAGCACCGTCAATTTCCCATGACGGGAACATATATACGGCAAATACATCGTATGATAAAAGAGATGCAATTTCCCTTTATCAAAACATACTTCATACTCGTATGAATATTTACCCATCCTTCGAAAATTATTTCTATTACTCTCGCATAGTCGTATAACTTTTTCTATTGGTATTGAAATATCCATGGTAAACAAGACCCATTCCGGTATAGCAAAAAAACCTTGACGTGCAAAAAACGGGGAAAAACATCGATCCGCCTCAATCAGGGTTGCGTTTACTTCTGCTCTGTTAAAAAAAGGTATTTTCCATACGAGCATTCTTTTCAGTTTTGTTGCTTCGGGTTCTTCATGGTATATTTTATTCAAAAGAAATGCAGAATCTTTTCTTTTGCCGGCAATAAGCAATGACAGATTTGTTCCGTTTTGGCCTCCCTTGCCCTTTAAGATACTAACAGGTTGATAGATATCAGCATATATGGAGTAAAGCCTATGCACAAAAGCATAGGCTTTATCAATAAAAGGTCTAATAACCTTCTGAACCTTTTCAGGCAGCAATCCGCGGTATAGTTTTGATATTATTTTTCGCAAAGTATCGAGTGTAAATTGGTCTATTTAATAGCAATAAAAAGACAGTTAAATATCGAATTGAAAATTTCTCCTGGATTGCAAATGATGGATTAGTTTAGTATATCTATTTTCCGAAATCAAGATATATCCAAGATTTAAGTGGGTGGGAGCTTTACGTAATCTTACCATAAAATGCACCATTCATGATAATGATGCAAGGAGTCATCTTTACAGGTAATCAAATGAACGTTAAAAATTTTATAGAAATAGTCTTGAGAGGAATTAGTCAGGTTTTTCTGCTCAATAATGTTGTTACGGGAATTTTGTTCTTAATAGGTGTCTTTTATAACTCCTGGTTAATGGGTGTAGTAACTATTGCAGGCGCTCTTATTGGTACGGTCACAGCGCTGACCCTCAAACTCAATCGAAATGAAATCCATCAGGGTCTGTACGGTTATAACAGCACCCTGGTTGCCCTTGCGATTATCTCTTTCTTTGGACTCAACGTATCATCGATCATTGCCGGGGTTTTTGGTTCCATTTTATCAACACTACTCATGAATTTCATGATGAAACGGAGATTGTCGCCTTATACTGCGCCATTTATTGCCAGCACCTGGATAATAATGGCAATAACACTGCAATTTCATATAATTCCACTCCACGTGGCACAATCAGGCGATGTGCAAAAATTAGAGATTATTCCTGCGATAAGTAATGGTTTCGGACAGGTCATGTTTCAGGAAAACGTAGTTACCGGTATGCTGTTTTTTGCCGGATTGCTGGCAGGTTCGTGGATATCTGCGTTGTATGCCCTCCTGGGAGCATCCCTTGGAGCAGGTTTGGCTCTTGCGTGTTCCTTTCCACTCACCTTGGCCAACATCGGTATATTTGGTTTTAATGCAGTCTTGTGTGGAATAGCATTTTCCGGCAAAAAGTGGACTTCCCTCATTTTTGCGATTGTTTCTATTACCCTTGCTATTTTTATAACCTACGGAATAATGCATTTGAATATAATTACTTTGACTTCACCTTTTGTGTTATCCACGTGGTTAATTTTGCTATCTGCAAATTTAGCTCAACGTATATTACCCAAACACCAGGATATCGTTTCAGAAAATAGTCAATAATTAAACATGGTGTTCCCGGAATTTATCCAAACAGGTTGCAATTCTTCAAACCGGGACAATAATCCATAACATGTTCAATCAATTTTTGGCATCAATTTAGTTTTTTAAAAAGAAATTGTAACTTACAACGAATCAACGACTTATGTCAATTAACTCAAAATGACGCAAAAAAATTAAGTTATTCTAATAATAACACTTACGAAACAATTTTTCAAAATTTTCAATTGTTATACTTCTTGCAATGTATGACTTCCGTTGTACAGTTAATCTAGAAAGATGATCAGTTCTTAATTGCAGATAAAAAACACCCCTTAAAGACATACGTCAAGCCTATATAGAATATAGAGATAGTATTCTAAAATCAATGTGTTTCACATCAACTTTAATGAAAGTTTGTAATAAATATTTCTTTTCATTATGTCCGGATGATCTTGGACTATAATGCTTCAAGCCCAACATTTATTGGTTGCTCACGCATGTTGTCAGTAGAATCGGTTTGAATTTGTGTTGGGCGCTGACCGCGCGTATTTCATGGGGAACTCGCAGGTATTGGCACAAAAAAAGGCCTCCGCCGGATAGCAGGGAGCTCTTTTCTAAAGAAGCATTGCGTTTACTTCAAATAAAACTTCTCGAACACTCCAGGGCAAAACATTTTTTGGCGGTAAATTTTACTCAAAGGGACAATCAAATACCGTCGAAAATAAACAGGAGAATATTTATCACAACTTGAAAAGCTTTAAAGAACTTACCGTTTAAGAAAGGAGGCCGTGCATGATTTAATAATTGTCTTTTCTGTAACACTTTTATAAAAGAATATTTTGGAAAGATTATTTTTCAGGAAAGGAATTGAAAATGTGTAGAGTATTTATTCGCAAGTTTTATTGGCTTTTTCTTGCAATCGCAGTGATTGCTTTATCGCCAATTGTTTCAAGCCACGCTTACGGTGCTGTTAAATTCAGCGATTATTTTACCGACGGAGACGACGCGGGATGGACACAGTTAAACCGTAACTGGAGTCTCACATTAGGCCGTTATGTCTTGGATAGGGACTACAAGCCCGATCACACAGAGAATGGCACATTTTACCGGATAGCGGTTTGGGCAATCGGAAGTGGTGATTCTCGAAGCGGAGGTGGTATATTACCAGATGGGCTTGTTCAAATCTTTAAGTACGTCAAAGGTTCGGTAGTTAGTTCTACTGAAAAGGAGTCTTCAAACACCGCAATAGGCACAAATGCGATTATCATCGAGGTCGATGGTGAAAATATTAAAATAACGATAAATGGCAAGAAAATACTCAACTGGAAAGATGATAATAAGCCAATCCTTTATGGTGGCATTGGCTTGGGAGCAATTTGGGAGGCCGAGGCCTGGTTTGATAATGTCATCGTTAGGCATCGCGTGAAAATAACTTGACCAATATGGTTGAATAGTTTTTAATGATGGCATGCAAGATGCGGACTTACTACGCCAGATCAAATCACGCTATCGCTCGCTTGGGCCTTTGATGGA
>JAHFOW010000160.1 GCA_023261465.1 Planctomycetota bacterium | reverse complement strand
GCAGAAGGGTAACTCCAGTCGCCCTACGGGCTCCTTCCGTTACCCTTCTGCACACTGTAGTTGATGAATTAATGCATCTAAATATTATTAATAAATGGTCTTGACAAACCCGTCCACTTTAGTTCGATATTGATGAGATGAATTACGCATAATAAATATGGTAACAATTTGGTTTGAATATGGCAGGGGCGTATGGCAGTACGCCCCTATAACGGCATTGAACTTTACAAACAGTGAATTACAGGCTAATGTCTTTTGAAGTCTCTGCCATATCCACAATGGTAAGTTTTACGGACTTCTCCCCCATAAGCGCATCCACTACATCCTGCGGAGCGCTCCGATAGTAGAGCACTGTCTTTATCTTCAAAGGAGCATTGACATCGCCGGGAACAAGGCAAACAAAGTTCTCTTCTTTTTGTCCTTTAGGCGGAACTCTATTATCGGACAAAATCTGCGTTGCAGACCATACGTGGAGCGTTGGTTTACCATCTTTATCGCCAAAAACGGTATGATAAATGGTAGTGTTCGGGTCGACAGTTCCCTTTTCATCTACCTTGCCGCTTTGATACAAGATTTTTCCTTCTGCGTCCGTTATAGAAACACCCAGCCACATCTGCCGCAGTTCCGTAAGTCCTGTGGGTAAATAATGTCCCGCACCCGTATTTTTGATGCATACCTTAAATTTCAACACATCGCCTTTTTTATAACCAGGTTCAACAGAGAGTTCAAGGGTCGCAGCATTTTTGAGCCTTTCTATTGCCATTTGTCTGTTTACATCAGAACCGGGCGGCAGAGATAATGGGTTTGTGCTTCCACCAACGAAGTAATGTGTCCAGATATGCTGACGTTTTTTGCCGCCCATAATTTCAGGAGATGCAACGCCGGGGTTATTCGGTCTTTCGGTACTGCCTGTGGATGGAAAACCGGGACGTTGCCTCATGTGACAGTCCTGACAATGAACGGTTGTTTTAGGGTCGCCCGTGTTATAAGGCCCCTCTTCCCATTCTGTGTATGTTTGTTCGATAGGAATTGCATTTCCTGCATGGGAAACATCATGACACCCACCGCAAAACTCTGAGCGGGTGTGAAGTTCAGAGTATTTGCTCTGGTGAATTGTTTCCGGAGAATCATTAAAAGGGCCAAATTTTGTGCCGCCTTCCATGGCAGCCGCATTACCAGGACTGAGGATGTAAGGGGCATTTCCAATACCGGTTGTTGCCCTGACAGAATGGCAAAAATCACAGATAACACCGCCCTTCTCATCGTCCGGCGCCGGAAGGGGGTCGCCGCCACTGCTATGTCCAATAGGGAAGTGGCAACGCACACACGAATCTAAGTTTTTCTTTTCCGATTCTCCTTCAGCAGTTCTTTTCCCCAAATTATAGAGGGCTTGAAAAAGCGGATTTTTCCAGGCATTTGAATGGGTTGAACCGCTCCACATCTTGAATATTTCTGGATGACAAGCGCCGCAAGATATTGGGCTGAAAAACTGACTTGCCCGCACATCGCCCGGAACGGTAATAAGCAAATCCAGCATATTTGATGGTCTCTTTTCTACGGGTAGTTTCCTCGTTGGCGACCATTCCCTGGGGTCGCTTGCAAAAGTTGCGCTTGAAAATAAGAAAAATAAACATGACATCGAATAGAAGATACGCCTTATGGATAAACGCATATAAATCAACCTACTCCTCCATTGAAAGACAGTAATTTTTTTGGATTGATACGACACAATAACAAGATATATTTAAATGTACGCATTCAAATAATTACACATACGTAAGAAAGATCGCATGTTACATTCTTTAAATTTCAATTATAGCTCATAATTACTATTATTAAACAAAAAAAGAGGGCAGATTCACATCTGCCCTCTTTTTAAATATGTACGCAATTCTGTATTCAGAATTTTCTTTAAATTTTTTCTTTTACCTCACCCCTCGTTCCGCCGATTTATTTTTTCTTATCTCGCAGGGATTCTATTACTTCGTCAACGAGACCATAATTTTTTGCTTCCAGAGAAGACATGTAATAATCACGGTCAACATCGGCCTCAATACGCTCTATTGGCTGCCCGGTGTGTTTCACCAGGATTTCATTCAAACACTTTTTCATTCTCAATATTTCTTCAGCCTGGATGCTAATATCGGTAGCCGTGCCCCGCATGCCTCCCCATGGCTGGTGGAGCATGATACGGGTATGGGGGAGTCCAAATCTTTTCCCTCGCGTTCCACCCGCAAGGAGAATAGCTCCCATGCTGTACGCCTGTCCAAGACAAAACGTTGCAATATCGCATTGTACAAACTGCATCGTGTCATAAATAGCCAGACCAGCCGTTATTGACCCGCCAGGAGAGTTTATGTAAACATTGATATCCTGATTTTTATTTTCGTTTTGCAGGAAGAGTATCTGGGCAATTACGAGATTTGAAAGGGTATCATCAATCTCTGAACCAATAAAAATAATGCGATCTTTGAGCAGGCGTGAAAAAATATCATAATGCCGCTCACCATGTCCCGTTTTTTCCACAACGTACGGCATAAAAAGGGATCCATACTTTGTCCTGTGTTCGCCTGAAGAAAACTTATTATTTTCCCCGTATGATAGATAGTCCTTGTTCACAAAACCTCTTTTCCCTTTTCTGTTTATTTATTAAAAATTTTCTAACCTTCTTCCGAAATTTTTGCCTCTTTAACGAGTACGTCGAGCATTTTGTTTTCACGCATGTCACTTCGCAGGTAAGACAGATTTCCATGCCTCTCCAACTGCTTGCGCACCCGCACTACATCGGTGTTATAAGCACGCGCAATTTCTACGATCCTGTTTTCAACCTCGCTTTCAGTAACAAACATCTTTTCTTTATCGGCGATGTGATGCAGGATAAGAGACGCCTTAAGTTCCCGCATTACAGATTCTGACGATGCGTTCTTAATTGATTCCGTTCTTTTTTGTATTTCATCCAGGGGCATTCCCTTGTTTAGTAAATCCATCTGATGTTTATATACCCTTTGTTCGGTCTGATAATTTACAAAGTCCTGAGGTAAAACAAGCTGTATCTGATTCAGGAGAGTATCAAGAATCTGATTCCTTAAATCATCTTCAACCCATTTCTTTTTATCAATTTCTATCTGCTTGCGAAGTTTAGCCTTCAAGTCATCCAAAGACTCAAAACCGAGCGTTTTTGCAAATTCTTCACTAATCTCCGGCAATGCCAGGCGCTTTATTTCTTTTATAACAAGAGTTACCCGGGCGTCATTCCCACGGTGCTCTTCTTTTACAAAATTGTCAGGCAATTTCACGGATACCTTTGATTCGTCACCTGACTTCTTACCTTCCATGACCGCAATCAAATCAGGCAACGATATACCGGCAACCGTCATTCCCTCGGCTACAAACAACTCTATATCTTCATCCTCCAGAATATTATTTCCTTTTACCTCAACTCTACAATCACAGATAACCTGATCGCCCCTTTTAACTACCCCGTCTTTCACAACGGTCATCTGTGCTTTTCTGGCTGCAAATTCCTTCAGTGCCCTATCAAGATCTTCTTCCGTAACAGCGGCAGACTTTTTCTTTAACTGAATTCCTTTATAATGTTCAACGTCGAATGTCGGCAGCACCTCCAGGGTTACGTCAAAGTTCAATGGCTGCCCCGACTCCATCTTTATCTCGCCAAATTTTGGGTCGCCTACAGGGCTTATCTTATGTTCTTCAAGCGCCTTTTGATAAGAGTCACCCACAACCGACTGCTTTACCTCGTCCCGTATCTGATTTGCGAAGCGCTTTTCAACTAATTTCCTGGGCGCCCGCCCCTTTCTGAAACCAGGAATTTCTATCGTGTCACACACCTCCCTGGTTTTTTTCTCAAGTTCGCTATCGACAGTTTCCCTTGGTATCTCGAATTTTAAAACCTTTTTACAAGGACCTGCTTCTTCAATCATTACATTCATTGTACTATTATCCTGTAAAACCTTTTCCGTCTAGAATTAAAAAAGATGGAGCGGGTGATGGGGTTCGAACCCACGACATTCACGTTGGCAACGTGACGCTCTACCACTGAGCTACACCCGCTTCTTATAAATCAACCGAAGAATACACATTATCAAGGATACACACAGACAAAAACCCCAATATGCGCCATATTTATCTATGTGCACCTGCGCCTAAAACATCACTATCTCCCTGCAAAACATGCGAGGGGGGGGAATTGAACCCCCACGCCGTAAGGCACAAGATCCTAAATCTTGCGCGTCTGCCAGTTCCGCCACCCTCGCTTCGCTGTTATTTTTGATAACCCGGAGAGTGTAAAGCGCATCAATTTCTCAACACCCGCTCCCGGATATGCAAAGATTACAACCTTTTTAAGCATCAAAAACCATAAGGAAAATCATTTTGGTGCGCCCTGAAGGATTCGAACCTTCGACCCACTGATTAAGAGTCAGTTGCTCTACCAACTGAGCTAAGGGCGCATCTTTGGAATATTCCCCAATCTTTTTAAGCTATGGATGGCGCGCCCGGCAGGACTTGAACCTGCAACCATTGGATTCGAAGTCCACTACTCTATCCAGTTGAGCTACGAGCGCAAGATTTACTACTTTTTTACAACAATCTTCTCTGCGACGTATATGATATAGATGGAAAATTATAATTTATTTCCAAAAAAAGTCAACAGCATTCCCTTTTGATTTACTTAGATTTATAAAAACCCTGCACGGTAATCAAAAAAGTTGACGCTTATAAACAAATAAGTCCCGCAACAAATACCCTTGAAGCAGGACTATAATTTGGGGTGAGCGACGGGATTCGAACCCGCGACCCTTAGAGCCACAGTCTAATGCTCTATCCAACTGAGCTACGCCCACCACATGATTTTATTCTGTAGATAACCACAAAAGGGGATACAGAAAAAGACACGAGGATAAAAAGTGTAAATAATACAACTTCCCAATCTCTTAACTTCTTAACCCTGGCACACCCTTACCGTTTTTTACAGTAAAAAGCCACTCATAAATCAAATATGGCGCGCCAGGAAGGACTTGAACCCTCGACCGCCGGATTAGAAATCCGATGCTCTATCCAGCTGAGCTACTGGCGCATAACAATTTAAAAATTATATCAATGTTAGGTCGAATATCAACACAATTTTTTACAATTCGGCAGTTTTCATATTTTATTTTCAGGGAAAAAATCTATACTATAATTGTATGCATTTCAACTAAAAAAAGAGACCTTCTCTGAATTATTACAAATAAATTTTATTGAGGTTATTTCTGCCCCATGAGTGTAAAAATAGAACTCAGCACTATGTGCCTTCGCGACGGCAATCCCCTTGTAAAAATCAAACAATGCCGGGAGTTTATTGAATCACAAAACTTTGAGTTTGGTATTCAACTCCATAATTCCGTCACCCGTGATTTATATAATACAATAGAAGGGCTCGATGTCCAATTCACCGTCCATGCCCCTGTATTCTCTCAATATTTTATCAATCTGGGAAACAATGATTTTCGCACAGTCCTTGAAAACTTTCAAAATACAGTCCATGTTATGAAAGCCCTTCGTTGCACGACAACCTTGTTTCATGGTTTTTTCATGACTCAAAAACCCATAAAAAACGATCCCGATAATTACGGCAAGGTACTGCGGGATGCTATCGACGGTAAATACAGACTCAACAATACACGAGTCATGGACCCAAAGTATTTAAAAACCGAAGCGTTCCGAAATTATCAAAACACCGTAAAAGAACATATGAAACAACTAAGGGCGCTCTACCCTGAATATGTTTTATGTCTGGAAAATGATTTCCCCGGTATTGGGAACGGAAACCAGACACCCGAACACCTCATGTACCCTGAGTGTCCAATCTGGCTTGATACAGGCCATCTCTGGGCTTCGTCTATTCTGCATAAATTCGATTATTACCAGGAGCTGGACAGGGTATGTAAAAAATGTCAGGTAATCGGCGTACACCTGAACACCAACCGCACACCGCTCAACTGGAGTCTAAAACGTCCGGACGGTGACACCCATTCACATTTTTCCAGAGAATATGATATGGATATGGACAGGATTATTGCCATTCTTAAAAAAAATCAGATTACACACTTCACCCTTGAGATTGAAGATGGAAATTTAGAAGATGTTGCCTTTTTCATTGAGTCTTATAAACAACAAAATCCATCAAATAATTGGTAGCATGGATAAATCCAAGCGTACAATTTTTATCGTGGATTCGGTAGGCGCGGTTTTAATCATGCCACCCATAAACCCGCATTAAAAAAATGAAAATTCCTATACGGTCAAGTTAGCGGTGAATTCTTGTCGGAGATGTAATAATCTTGACAAAATGAAATTAATTTGTAATATCTGTACTAAAAATTTCAATCTGCATTAATTCAATTAACCGTGGGGCAAGTATCTGTAAAGAACTTGAGAGAATAAATTGAAACCCATTCATAAAATTCTGAGC
>JAHFOW010000159.1 GCA_023261465.1 Planctomycetota bacterium | reverse complement strand
ACAGGCGATAGCCTACGCACGGTTCGGTAAGAATATAGTCGGGTCTGTCGGGATCGGGTTCTATTTTATTTCGCAAATTACTAATCGTTACCCTTAAAAGGTGTAGCGCTTCTTCAACATCTTCGGTTTTATCCCAGATTTCTTTCAAAATTTGCCCATGCGTCATAACCTTCCCCGCGTTTAAGACAAGAACTTTGAGAATGTCATACTCTGTCGGCGTGAGATGAACAGGGCGACCTTTTGCTTCCACGCTATGTTGCGCAATATCTATCGATAGTTTTCCTACCGTAAATAATGATCGCTCGCTTTGCGGAAGAAGCCTCCTCATAACCGCCCGTATTCGTGCAAGCATTTCGCCGGCATTAAAAGGTTTGGTAAGATAATCATCCGCTCCCGCATCCAGGGCGATGATCTTATCAGATTCATCTTCCCGGACAGACAGGATAATAATAGGAGTTTTAGATCTTTCCCGTATCTTGCGAGTGATATCTACCCCGTCCATGTCTGGCAAACCCAAATCCAAAATAATCACGTCAGGGTGCGAAGAAACAGCATGTTTTAAAGCCTCTGCGCCGTTTGTAGCCTCGAACACAGCATAGCCGTGGGAAACTAAGGTTGCCTTTAAGAAACGTCTAATCGTTTTTTCATCATCGACAATAAGGATTCTCATTTTCTCCGGCCCTGCCATTTATGCCTCCTTATATCTTCAGGGGGAATATCACGGTTAACGTCGCCCCCTTGTCAGGATTATTTTCTGCCAGAATCTGGCCGCCGTGTGCCTCTACAATCCCCTTGCAAATGGAAAGCCCAAGTCCTGTTCCCGTAATCTGGCGTGGTTTCACGGCACGATAAAACTTATCAAAAATACGCGCCAAATCTTCTTCGGGAATTCCGAAACCCTTGTCTTTTACTTCGATCCTCACTTTGTTTTCCAGAAGTTTCGCAGTAATCTCAATCGGAGTTTCCGGTGCTGAATATTTCATAGCATTATCAATGAGATTTACAAATACCCGCATCATGAGGGTAAAATCCAGCAGCATATCGGGTAAAACCCGGGGAATGTGAATTAGAATATCTCTTTTTTCAAGCTTGTTCTTCAGCAGGTGCAAGGAAGCGCCAATCACGTCTCTTAATTCGCAGGGTTTGGTTTTAATTTTCAAAGCCCCTGCCTCGACCCGCGTCATGTCTAGAAGATTACCAACAAGCAGGTTCAGGTGGCCGGACTCCTCATAAGCTGTTTCCAAAAGCTCTCTGCGCGTTTCGGCGTCAATCGAGGGAAAATCCTGTAAAAGACTGCTTAAGGCCCCCATGATCGTCACCAGCGGCGTTCTTAGATCATGAGAGATGGAATTCAAAAGAGCCGTCTGGAGTTTTTCTGTTTCCCGTATAAGCTCCATCTGCCGGGAAATTTCGGTTAGTTTCTCCCGTTGAACCGCAACCGCAGCCTGACTTGCCAATGCGCTCAATAAATTACATTCTCCATGGTCAAGACCTGCTTTATCGTTTTTAAAGAAAACTCCCAGGACTCCAAAGACACCTTGCGATGTCTTCAGTGGCAGATAATGCGCTTTTGCTGCCTGTAAGGTATCTGTACCCCACCCGGCCGGCTTGCCGTTTCCAAAAACCCATGCAGCGATGGTATTTTCATGTTCGTCAACTGGAAAACCAGAGTCAAAACTGCCTGGTGTAATCCCGTGGTCTGCCGGCAGAAAAACCGCAACACGACAATCAAATATTCCTCCCACATTCATTCGAATGGTGTGCTGCACAGCCTCTAAAGAATCAGATGCGGCCAAATCTTTGCTCAAACGGTATAGTATAGCTGTCTGCTCTTCCCGCTCCCGGGCTTCAATTGCCTGTTGCCTGGTTTTAGACGCAAGGGCGCTGACTACTAATCCTACGGCTAAAAGTCCAATAAATGTAAAAACATATTGAACATCAGAAACCGCAAACGTTAAATAAGGCGGCACAAGAAAATAATCAAACGCCAAAACACTCAACAGGGAGGTTATAATTGCCGGGCATCTCCCCCACCAGACAGCAGTCATCACAACAATCAAGAGATAAAAAATGACAATATTCGTTGGCTCAATAGCCCCCCTAATGAGGCCTCCCAGGAAAGTCGTGACTGCAACAAGCGCGATAATCATTAAATAGGGAACAATTTTATTTTGCTTGGCTTTAGATTTTTTCATGATAAGTTTTCGTATTCTCAATCTATAGTACAAGAACTTATAGTATCTTAGCTATCTCCACCATTTCCTCATAATCAACTTTCTTCCTTCTTCCATCAGGAAGAGAACAGGCGTAAAGGCAAACAGAAAACCCCATTCCTTTAGCCCTAAAGGCGCAAGGCCGAATATCCTTTGCAAGAATGGCGTGTAAACAAGAGTCGTAATAATTGCCAGTTCTGAGACTATTCCCAATAAAACCAGCTTGTTCTTGAAGAAACCGACTTTAAATACCGATTCCCTTTCGGTTCTGCATGCAAAGACGTTCCCAATCTGGGTTGCGACTATTCCGGCAAGTGACATGGTTGTAGCGGTAAGATAAACGCCCCCCGAATCCGGCATTACCATCCCCGGTATCCAACCATACTGGAAATAAATAAAGAAGAATCCTGCCATGCAGACGGCTGCCTCTATGGGACCCAGAAAACAATAAGCCCTGAAGAGTAACGGTACGTCTAAAAGCCTTTTATCTTTTGGCCTTGGCGGTTTATCCATTAACCCGGGTTCCGGCGGTTCAGCGCCGAGTCCAAGGGCAGGAACCATATCAGTCCCAAGGTCAACAGCCAATATCTGCATTACCGTTAGGGGAAGTGGTATTTTAAACAAGACAAAGGCTATGAAGGGAACTATCTCCGGAATGTTGCTGGCAAATATATAGGTCACAAATTTTTTTATATTAGCATAGACTGCCCTTCCTTCTTCTATAGCAGCCACAATGGAAGCGAAATTGTCATCGGTCAGGATCATGGCTGCGGCCTCTTTAGCCACATCTGATCCCCTTATCCCCATAGCAACCCCTATATCGGCCTTTTTTAGTGCCGGGGCATCATTCACCCCATCACCCGTCACTGCCACGATCTCGCCCATATCTTTAAAGGCTGCAACCACCTTCATCTTGTGTTCGGGAGACACCCTGGCAAAAATCACCTCTTCCTCCGTTAATAATCTCCTGAGGCGTTCGTCATCCATTTCAGCGAGTTCATTACCAGTAACAACCTTTGGGTTATCAGTTTTTGTAAGCCTAATCTTCTTTGCTATTGAAAGGGCTGTAAGACCATAGTCGCCGGTAATCATAACCACCCTTATTCCCGCTCTGTGACATAACGCCAGGGCCTTTGATACCTCAGGTCTCGGCGGGTCCATCATGCCTGCCAGACCCAAAAATATAAGCTCCTTTTCTGTATTTTCTATAGTAAATCCTTCTGAAAAATCCAGGGGTCTGTATGCAACGCCTAATACCCTCAAGCCGTCCCTTGCCATCGAATCATTCTTCGATAAGATTATCTCCCGCAGAGAATCCGTTAAAGGTTCCATTTTCCCCTTGTTAAGCATAGAAGTACAGAGATCCAGCACCTCCCTGGGAGCTCCCTTCACATAAGCCTGAGTTTTTCCATCGATCAGATTAATAGATGTCATTCTCTTTCTCACAGCCTCGAAGGGAAGCTGGCCAATCCTCGGCAAAGCATTCCGCCTCTCCTCAATATCCACCCCGCCTTTAGCTGCCATAACAAGCATGGCCGCTTCGGTAGGATCTCCGGTTATACCCCATCTGTCTTTATCCGTTCGCGGGGGAATAAGACCCGCATTGTTGCAAAGCACGCATGCGTCAAAGAAGGTGTCCATGCCGTTTTCCACCATTTCCCACCTGGAAAGGCTCATCCCCCTGAAATAGAAATTTCCCACAGGTTCGTACCTTGCACCGCTGACATTCATAACCTTCCCGTTAACAAATATCTTTGTTACACTAATCTCATTGGTAGTCAGGGTACCCGTCTTGTCTGTACAAATAACCGTAGTACAGCCGAGGGTTTCTACGGATGAAAGCTTCTTTATGAGGGCATTTCTCCTTGCCATCCTTTGAACAGACATAGATAATGACAAAGATACCGTAGGAAGCAGTCCCTCCGGGACATTGGCTACGATAATACCAATAGCAAAAATAAATGCGTGAGCCACGCTCAACTTTCCTATATAAGTGCCAAGGAAAAAAAAGATAACACCCATTGCTAATGCAAGAATGGTAACTATCTTCGTTACCTTTTCCAGCTCACGCTGAAGCGGACTCTTCTCCGCCCTGAGTTCCTGGGTAAGTGATGCTATCCGGCCTATTTCAGTATGCATCCCCGTGGCAATTACCGAAGCTTTCCCTGTCCCTGATATTACAGAAGCTCCGGCAAACACCATATTCGGAAGCTCAGCCCACAAAAATTCTTTCCCTTTCACCACGGCCTCAGATGTTTTATATATAGGCTCGGATTCACCAGTAAGGGCAGAGTTGTCAACCCTCATATTGAAGGCCTCTATGAGCCTGGCGTCCGCCGATATATTGTCACCTTCTTCCAGGAGAATGATGTCCCCCGGGACAAGTTCCTCCGCAGAGATCTCCTTTTCCTTACCGTCCCTCAATACTCCGGCCTTTTGGGGCAGTAACTTTTTCAATGCATCAAGTGCCCTCTCTGCCTTGTATTCCTGCCAGAAACTAAAAACAGCATTAATGAGTATTACGGCAAATATGGCCCATCCCAGCACAGGCATATCCGCCACCAGGGCAAGGGCTCCGCCAATCCAAAGAAGTATCGCGAGGAGATTGTATAAGTTTTCTAAAAATCTGAGAAAGAGGCGCTTCTTCTTCACTTCCCTGAGAACGTTTGTCCCATAACTTTCGAGCCTCCTTTTTGCATCACCCTCAGACAACCCCGAAGGGCTTGTCCCAAGCTCTTCGTATATTTTATCTATGGGAAGTGGAACGAAATCCTCTTTTCCACCCTTTTCATAATAGAGAAAGACGCCGAGGGCTGCCTCTGGCGTTTTGGCCAGCTTTAGGGAATGACAAAACTGTTTATCCGTAAAGATCGTTGATGCCTTCGAAAGTATCTGGAGATGGAGTGTTGTTTCCTCTAAAGGATTTAAAAAAAGAAAGAATATAGAGGCTGGGTTTCCGTTCTTTGCCCCAAAGTCGACACCCCGTGGAGATATGGCAAGTATGGCTGCGGGTTCTTTAAGCCCGTCAATCCGCGCATGGGGAATGACTACTCCCTGGCTTATTACATCAATCGCCTCATGATCTGAAAGGGCCTTAAAGGCAACATCCGGGTCTTTGATCCTGCCCGTTTTATAAAGGATATCTACCATCTCTCTCAACGCACCGCTCTTATCCCTCGCCCTGAGGTTTATCGTGACGGTTTTATTATTCAGGATATCTGATAGCTTCATGGCTTATTCCAGGGGTAATATTTCACGAGATTCGTATATTTATGCTTAAGGATACACGTAATTGCTCAGGTACAGGAGCTATTCAAATTATATGTCGAAAACTTATCATGAGAAATCAAAAGCTATAAAACAGGAAGCACTCCCTATCTTTCTTGTTCTTTCCATCTTATCGGATTTACCCTCACGGTTTTATCCTTGCATGTGACCCACACTTCGCCCTCCTGGATAGTACACTGAATATCCATGGTACGGTGTGACAGGGTAGCTAATTCCTGGATGGCTTCCGCCGGCAGGTTTATTACGGATAGATTTTTAAAACGTTTAGTGTCAGGATTTATCTTTTTCCACCAAACGTTGGCGCTATGACCACTATAGGGGTAAACGATAACCTCTTTAGCGCGGCCGCAGGCTTTACGAATTCGTTTCTCATCAGGTTGCCCAAGGTCTATCCACACCTCGATATTGCCGGTCAAATCTTTTTGCCACAGGTCTGGTTCGTCACCACTGCTCACGCCCTGAGTGAACAAAAGATATTCGTGAGCATTCAGGGCAAATGCCAATAAACGGGCCATCATACGGACGTCATTCTCTGATGGATGCCGTGCGATAGTGAGCTTATGTTCCTGGAAGTAGTTGCGGTCAATGTCCGCTATGTTCAGCACGATTTTAAATATCGTTGCTTTCATTGCCATGGTTATGATGTTCTTTCCCTAGAACCGTTTTTAAGTACAAAATGTCCGAATGAGAAGGTACACAATTGCATTGGTTAGTTCCCTGCGTGGAATACGGTATTTATCCTATGGTATAGGGATTTAGAAACAAAGACAAGGAATTATTAGAAACATACCAGGAATCGTTTTCAAGGCAAATTTCAAATGCGTTCAGGTTCGACCTGAATTTGCTTATCCTGCTTCACTTTGTCCGCATGGCCTTTATATTCAATACATAACCGGAACATACGGGTAGTCACGAGAAAACACTTCCTTTCCTGCGTAAAATCCAATAAATATAAGGCTTTTACGACCGTTTTATTTATTGTCTTGGGGCGAACATCTGTTATAATACTCAA
>JAHFOW010000158.1 GCA_023261465.1 Planctomycetota bacterium | reverse complement strand
CCTGCATTATCCACCTTTGGTAGATTTCTAACTATCTTCTTTAACTTTTGCTGTGCCTCTTCCAGCTTCTTCATTGCTTCAGCGGCCTCTTCAGGCGTCAACGCCTTCTTCTCTTCGGTCTGAGCCCATACACATGAATTATACGAAAATGCTACACAAGTCGCTGCAAGTATCCCAGCAATCAAATATTTTTTCATAAATTCTTTTCTCCTTTTTCCAAAATTTAAGAACTCCTAAAATTAAACGAGCTAACAAATGTTATTCATTCCATCTGTTAGCTCGTTTTTGACCTTACATAATCGAATTTACGCCTTTTCTACTTTTATCAATTCACCGCTAAGATACTTCTTCATGAAGTCATTCTCGTTCCCGGTAGTATATCCTGTTTTTGCAGGATCCCACAGCCCTTTTCCACCCATACCGCCGTCTTCTGCCTTGGTAATCTTTACTAAAGTTTCCTTTGGAACAGTATTGAGGCCATGGTTGTCAGCCTCAAAGCCGAAGACAAACTTCATACCAATCTTTGCTTTGTGGAATAGGCTATCCAGCTGGTGCATCGGCATTGACCAATCCCTGGTGATGCTCTGCTGTGAACCGTAACGGAAACTGGATTGATATCCGGTACCTGCAGACAGCGCCCTGCCGTCGGGTCTAGTCTCGTGTGCCTTCACGCTTCTTTCTGTTGATATCCAAGCTGAGTGTTTCATCATCGTTACCCCGTAAGGATAGGATGAATTATACTTTGCCCTCAGCATAAGTCTTGCAACTTTATAAAATGGATCGCTGGGCTTCCAACCTTCATATGGCCTATCCGCAGGATTGGCATCAACATAAACATAGTCACCATCATTTATACCCAAATCCTTGGCTGCCTGTGGATGTATGTTAATCTGATGCTCACCAACACCCGGCATCCTCTTATCCATCCTGTATGGGTCGCCAAAATTGTTATTCCAGATAAAGTTCCAGTCCGTTACTGCCCACTGTGAGTGCACCGTATGTCTTGATTTTGGGGTTACACAATAGAACTTATAACCCTTCTCCCACAAGAAGTTCTTTGTCTGCTTTGTATCAGACCATGACTTCTTGATATTCCTAATTGTTCTTTCATCCCAGTGCTCTGCACTTTCTGGAATCCCGTAATCATCCGGACGTATATAAGGATTGGTACTTACAATGACATTTGGCAGGTAAGGCGTTGCCTCCGGCCCTTCACGATGCACAATGAAATTCTCACCGTACTCAATGATTTCAGATTCGTCATTGTAAGCCTGCAGCCTTCCATGTGGGGTATAGAATGGAATGCTTTCGTGTACCTGTTCCCAGAATGGCTGTCTTGGATAAGTCCTGTAATTTAACAGGGCTACGCCAGGTTCACCGTATTTACCATTTATTATATCATCAAAAGTATATCCCTTCGAAGTCGTACTGCCGTCTAACAACCTCTGGATATATACTTCGGGTCTTCCCTCCAATGCAAACTTCCAGAAATCCCTGAATCTCATATCCCTGAGTAATTCACCCAGTTTGGCCGCCATACCCGCAAGGATCATCACATCATCCTTAGAATCATTGACTGGCCTTATACCACCCTTCCATATCTGGAAAAATGGGTTCGAACACGAACTGGTAATCTCGTGGGTCTCAAACTCCATCCAGGAATTTGCCGGGAATGCAAAGTCTGCATACTCGATGGAACCCGTCATTTCAATATCAGTGGACATAATCTGCTCAATGTTTGGATTCACATTCTTAAGCATCTGATACACATGCTTTGCATTATTGATCAGGTTCACGTTGGTAAACCATAGAACCTTGGTAGGTGTTGGCATGTGCGTCTTACCCGTGAAGCATTTACGTCCGTACTTAGGGGTATTCACAATGAGTGGCCTGTCATTATGGTTCCAATATGCAACCTCTTCATCGTAAGCACGACCTTTTACCTTTAAATCCAATGCCGGAGCATTGGGATCGAGATTTGGATTGAATACATCCTCTGCCACCCATCCATAAAACCCAGGACCGCACCATTTCGCTGATTGGAAATTACCAGCCTTGTAGTTCCCCGCCCATGTATGAGAACCAGAACCATTGTAGCCTACATTTCCCGTCAACATCAACGGCAAATACGTAGACCTGTTCATTAGCGTTGCATGGAACCAGTGATTAATACCCTCACCATAGTGTATTGCCACTGGTTTTATAGTAGCAATATCGTGTGCTAACCTTACGATTAGCTCTTTTGGAGAATTAGTCATTTCGACTACGCTGTCAATGTCATAATCTTTAAGGTGTATCTTATACATTTCAAAGACAGACATGACCTCCATCTCTTTGCCATCCACGGTTTTTACCTTGAATGTACCATCAAGGGCAGGATCAATGCCTTTAGCCGCCAGCTTATCACCGACATCGTCCCTTGTAATGGCTTTAGGACTATTCGTCTTTGCATCCCATACAACAAAATCTCCTATAATCTCTCTCTGGTCATCGTGCAATCCTTGAATCTTATAGCTTGGACCGTGGGAGATATCTTCTAACTTGTAATCTGGGAAGATATCGTTTGGTTTTAATCTCTTTAAAGTATCAGTTCTAACGAGTAGTGGGAAATCGGTAAACTTTTTCACATAATCTGTATCATACAGTTTCTCATCCATCAATATCTTGGTTAAGCCCAGAAATAGCGCTGTATCTGTATTGCACCTAATTGGAATCCAATAATCTGCTTTTTGTGCAGATGGACTGTATTCAGGAGTAATAACAACGAGTTTTCCACCCCTCTCCATAACCTGGGTAAGCCAGTGCGCCTCAGGCATCTTATTTTCGATAAGATTTTTCCCGGTTTGTATTACCAACTTCGAGAAACGAATATCATTCATATCTACATCCGAAGTTTGCAATCCATGAGAAAATGGATGGCCTGGAGCCTGATCGCCGTGCCATGTGTAATTCGACCAGTTCCTTCCGCCCAATGCTTTATCCGGCCCTACGCCTCTATTATGACTATCAACAAGGGAAAGCATATTGTTAAATCGGTACATACCATATTTACCGATTACGCCTAGGAGCCCCATACCACCACGACCCTTGAAGGTACGTGTGCCAGCCCCCTTCATGGGATCAACCATCTCTTTTGGATATCCCTGTTCTATAAGTTTTTTAGCACCCTCTTCGCCGCTATACTTCTTAGTAATATGCAAAATCCCTTTTGCAGCGTATGTCCACGCATCATCCCATGAAGCTTTTAATAATTCATCTTGCCCTCTGGCATCAAACATGTATTTGGATTTATTTTCCGGTGTCAATTCCGGGAACCCGTCATCTGCCCACTGTTTCCACCCTTTTCGAATAAGCGGATATCTTAACCTGTAAGGTCCATAAACCCTGCGATGGAACGTGTACCCTTTTAAGCACATCCTGGGGTTCCAGTTTCTCGTGGCCTTGTTTCCATACAGGTCTGAGTAATTCTGATGGTCGTAATTCTGTTCAACCCTCATAACCACTTCATTTCTTACAAATGCCCTTACCCTGCAGGCATGGGTGTCATTCGGTGAACAAGTAAAGGTAAATGTTCGGTCATACCTATACTGATCACGATATACACTTTCCCATGCGCGATCAGGATAGGCATCCAGCGGATTTCCCACTTCCACAGCAGGCTTCAGTAACCGAAATGCCATTGCCTTATTAGCAATAGTAAAGGTAGCTCCTGTCGCACCTGCTATTTGTAGGAAAGTTCTCCTGGTAAGTTTCATATTTCCTACTCCTTTCTCAATTTAAAACAATTTATATAAAAAGTTTTAACCATATATATTAACAAACAATACTTCTTATCTTATAAGCCTCAGTACATTGAACACATACGCCATCTTCCGGTTCCCAGCCGGTAAAATCCTTTTTGATTGCATCCACAAGGTAAGCATCTTGTTCAATATTTTCCGCCCAACGATAAGTACGAAATTGACAGAGAGGACATTGGGCACCCGGCAAAATTGACTTTTTCTTTTTGGCGGCATGCCTAATAGGCATGCCTTCAGAAATCTTTATCACCTCATTCACATCCTTTGCCAGACCTAATATCTTATCGTGTGTCAAACTTTCATCTTGCCAGAGGACATCAAAAATAGCAATTTTTACATCGTCAGGAAATTTTTTATAGAGTGCTTCAAATTCTCTATATCTCCAATCTTTATCAAACAGCGTTTCTTTCCCTTTCCTGATTAATCGGCTATCGACAAAAATATCCCAGAAAGTACAATATCGCTCCTTGACGATACTTTCTTCCATAGGATTACCACCGAGTCGTTCATCACGATAGCCGTATGATTCGCTAAGCATGTCAGAGGCATGCATCAATTCATGCCTGACTAATTTTCTCAGATAGGAAATTTCCTGGAAGCGGTCTGATAGCAACTTGACAACAATCCTTTTTTGGCCAGCCTCCTGGTTCATCCCTTTTGTAAGATAAGAACCTTCGTCAAAAGGATTCACTGCCTTTGCAATCACGCCCCCACCGGCCTTTCCTTCAAGCTCAGGAAATTCATCAAAAATCTCTTTTATTACCTTCGGTAACTCGAGTTTTTTAAAGAAATTCCATTCAACTTTTCTAAACTGAGACGGCCTATCGTCCGAATGGAAATTCTCATATATAGAGTCGGTATAGGAATGATATTCAGCAGTAAGAGCAAAATCCCCCTTTTCTTCCCTGTCCTTTAATTCTCCAAATATTACTTCTTCAATTAAACTTGGGTCAAATTCGAGTCTCATATCTATTCCTCATTGAAATCTTCAGAAGAAGCACAGGATAAACATTCATCAGAGGCGCCAGCCACCGCTTCCTGATTGAGATCGGACTCCTTATAAATCTCAGTTTTAATATCCATCAACTTCATTTCCAGCCTTAAAAACTCCTTTGTCAGGGCAGATAATGCACAATAAAAACCTTCTCCTGCCTTCCTGCTAAAAAGTACCGCAAAAAGAGGCACCCATTTCCCTATATGCTCTTTCAAAAACTTCTTTTGCGCATCCACGCATATCTGCACCTTTTCATCTCCGTGGTTTTCCAGAGCGTATGCTTGTTTGTACAACAAAAAGTGTATAAATTCCAACTCCACACTTACATGATCGCAACGTTCCTTCTCTACATCAGAGATATCCAAGCCAAAAGCCTTATAAAAACCCTGAATATCACCCAACTCATGAACTTGCTGATACACATGGGCTGCGCCATATTGGGTTTCGTATAAAGGACACTCTTTAGACATGGTGTGTCCCACAATACACTGATATACCCTTTGTAAGGTTTCGATGTTTGCATTTCCGTACAATTCCTGTACTTCTTTCAAACATCTTTTTAACCCTGCACCATCGTCGACACCCTCATAACACAGCATCAAATCCTTCGCATGTTCCTGAAAATCTGGACTTTTCAATATCGAAAGGTTTTCCTCTTCGGGGTAAAGAAAGCACGCGGACAAAATCTGATACATTGCGCCCCGTGCAAGCAAATTCACTACGCTGGATGCAACTTGTTGATCTGAAAAACTAGTGCTATCAACGCCCATAATAAACCTCAATTCTAAATTGAATTGTAATGCTTCGGATCTCTGATATGGACAGGTTCTTCTATGGTAGTTCTCACAATTTCTTGTCCATCCTCACCATATCCAATAACTGTATCATTATACATCTCAAACTTCTTGCCGTGAATCATCGTCTCAAAAACCTTTGGACCTTCTTCAATCTTATATTCAAATATAATGGATTGTGTCATCCTAAACAATGACATAACCGCTAGTCTTTCACGAGAAGGTACCATAAATTTATCAATTGCTTCATCTACACCAGGACCAAACATTTGTCTTAAATATGACCTCGGTGCCCATCTTGGCGGAATGTAATAAATATTCGGCTCTGTCCCAAACTGTGGATAAAGTGGTAATGCCAGCTTATCATGCTTGATTAACCATGTGACTGGGTTTTTTGGATTATCATCCAAGAATCCTTGCAGACGAATTTGGCCTACACAGGCCGCCATACATCTGGTTTCCATGGGACGCCCTTTTGTTATCGGATCTCGTCCTTCAATCCTGGGATAACAGGCAATACACTTTTCGCTTACCCTTGTTAAGCCTCTAAACATTGGTTTCTTGTATGGGCACTGCTCTACGCATTTTCTGTAACCTCTGCACCTTTTCTGATCAATAAGAACAATTCCATCTTCTTTTCTCTTATATATAGCCTTCCTGGGACAGGCCGCTAAACAACCCGGATAAGTACAATGGTTGCAAAGTCTCTGAATATAGAAGAACCACCGACTGTGTTCTGGCAGCGATGAATGTTCATCTGGCTTATTACTCTTCGCAACATCCTCTCCAAAATTTGGAGACCTCCATTCTTTATCTTCAGGAATATATCCAACAGCCCACTGATTGAGGTTCTTCTTTGCGGCTGCCTCAAATATCGTATCACCCTCATATACTCCATAGGGAGATAATTTTTCGTCTTTTTCATCTGTGTACCAAGTATTCTCACCATTATCAATCAACTTTAGCGTTTTCA
>JAHFOW010000023.1 GCA_023261465.1 Planctomycetota bacterium | reverse complement strand
AGGGAAACGAAAGACAAGAAACCGTATCTTAACTTACAACTGGCGGACAAGTCTGGCTCTCTTGAGGCCAGGAAATGGGATGCGACGTCTCAGATTTGTGATAGTTTTCAAAAAGACGCATTTGTCAGGATCAAGGGGGTTGTTGAAACATTCAATAATATCCTCCAAATAAAAATTAATGAAGTCTCTCTCGTTCCCGATGCACAGGTGGAGATGAGTGAATTTATCCCGTGTACGGAAAAGGATATTTCTCTTTTAAAGGATGAACTCAGGGAGATATTTCGTACCATTCAGGATGTCCACCTTTCAAAACTGCTTACGAATATTTTTCAGGATAAAACCATCCAAAACGCATTTTTCGCCGCCCCGGCTGCCGTGCAAAACCATCACGCATATTTAGGGGGATTGCTGGAGCACGTTGTTTCACTTTCCAAACTAGCTATGAGCTTTGCCGGTCTTTATCCTGCGGTAAAAAGAGACCTGTTGCTCACGGGCGTAATTCTCCATGACATCGGAAAGATACGGGAATTATCCTACGAACGCAGTTTCCAGTATACGGATGAGGGCTACCTCCTCGGTCATATAACTTCCGGCGTGCTCATTGTCCAGAAAAAGGCAATGGAGATTGAAGAGTTTCCCCCGGAGTTGCTTAATGGCCTCCTTCATATGATACTAAGCCATCACGGTGAGTTGGAATGGGGATCGCCGGTAAAGCCGGCCATTCCGGAGGCTATTGCTTTACACTATTTAGATAATCTTGATGCAAAGATACAAGCCGCAACGAAGGCGATCAACGAGCAAAAAGACACGAACGGTTCGTGGACAGAATACATCAGAATGTTTGAACGGAGGCTCTATAAAAAATAGGGAGGACGGGCGTTATGGCTGTTATAACGGTACCAAGGGTTTTACGGGAAAAACTGGGAGAAGACGGCGCTGATTCTTTGATAGAACTGATTAATAAAACAGATGCAAGCGTAAAAGAAGATGTGCTTGTGTTTGTTGAAGAAAAGTTCGAGAGGAGATTAACGGAAGAATTAGGGAAGGTAAGTGAACGGATATCGGAAGAAATGGGGAAGGTGAACGAAAGGATATCCAAAGAGACAGGGGGTGTAAATGAGAGGATATCGAAGGAGATAGGGGAAGTAAGCGAACGAATATCAGAAGAGGCAGCGAAGGTAAATGTAAGGATATCGGAAGAGATAGGAAAAGTAAGCGAAAGGATATCAGAAGAGGCAGCGAAGGTAAATGTAAGAATATCGGAAGAGATAGGAAAAGTAAGCGAAAGGATATCAGAAGAAACAGCGAAGGTAAATGTAAGGATATCGGAAGAAGTGGGAAAGGTGAACGAGAGGATATCAGAAGAAGTAGGGATGGTGAATGAACGGATATCGAAAGAAACAGGGACGGTGAATGAACGGATATCGGAAACAAAAATAAGCCTGTTAAGGAGAATTGAAGAGGTAAATACTGGTTTAATCGGGAAAATTGCTGAAACAAAGACAGAAATGATCCGATGGATGTTCATCTTCTGGGTAGGTCAAATAGCGGTGATGGTTGGTATCTTGTTAACTTTTTTAAGAAAATGACACCCATGATTAATCCTGCCGAAATTCTCCACTTTATCCGCAGTAAAAAATACAGTCCCATAACAGCCGCAGAACTAGCCGACCACTTTGAAATCGGCGATACAGAATATAGGGCATTTTGTGACCTTTTACAGGAACTGGAATTTTCCGGTGATGTGGTAAAAATTAAACAAAAGCAGTATGCCGATCCCCGAAAGGTAAATCTCGTGGTGGGCAACCTTGAATGCAATTCACGGGGATTTGGTTTTGTTGTGCCGGTCAGGGAAGATGAAGGAGAAGACATCTATATCAATGCAGAAGACATGGGTTCCGCCATGCATGGCGACCTTGTGGTGGTGCGTCTTCCCACAAATGCCCAGATACCCGGAAAGCGGTTTGAGAAGGGGCGGCGCGCCTCGGGCCAGATTGTCAATGTGCTGAAACGGGTAAATATCCTTGTCGTGGGCACCTTTGAAAAATCAAAACGGTTATGTTTTGTTGCCCCTGATGAACCCCGGCTATTCAGGGATATCTATGTAGCAGAAGACGTTACCAAAGGCGCACAACCCGGAGATAAAGTTGTTGTTCGTATTACCGTGTGGCCGTCAATGCATCTCAATCCCGAGGGTGAAATTACCGAGGTTTTGGGTAAAGAAGGAGAACCCAAAGTTGATCTTCGTTCTATTGTATATCAATATAATCTCCCTCACACCTTTAATCACAAGGTAATACAGGAGTCAAAAGACGTTCCTCATACCGTTTCCCAAAAAGACATCGGGAACAGACTCGATCTCCGCAGCAAACTTATCATTACCATCGATCCTGAAGACGCAAAAGACTTTGACGATGCGGTATCCCTTGAAAATGACAGTCATGGACACTGGCTGTTAGGCGTTCATATCGCCGATGTCTCCTCTTATGTAAAACCCGATACTGCAATTGACAAGGAGGCCCGCTTCAGGGGCACCAGCGTCTATTTGCCCGGCGAGGTCATCTCCATGCTCCCCGAAGTCCTGTCAAACAATATTTGTAGTCTGCGGGAAGGGGAAGACCGGCTTACCAAGAGCGTTTTTGCAACAATCAATCGGCGGGGAAGGGTTGTTAACTCTGAAATCCGGCATACCATTATCAATGTTGCCAAACGTTTGACGTATAATCAGGCCACGGCCATTCTCAACGACGGGGATAATGTTGATATTTCTGATGAGGCCAGGGTAATGCTGAAAGATATGGGGCATCTATCACAGTTAATTTTCAAAAACCGGCTGGAACGCGGGGCGCTGGAATTAGACATTCCGGAAGTCTCTATCAAGCTTGATGAACAGGGGTATGTAAAGGACGTCGAGAAGGTAGAGAGGGATATTTCTCATAAATTGATTGAAGAGTTTATGCTCCTGGCAAATGAAACGGTGGCAACATTTATGTATAACAATAACATGCCCCTGCTGTGCCGGGTACACCCCGAACCGGAAGAGGAGGACATGTGGGACTTTGCAAGTTTTATCCGTGGATTAGAGCACACAAAAGTAGACCCCTTTGATTGTAAAAGTTTGCAGAAATTGTTGGATAAAATACGCGGAAAACCAGAGGCATACACGATAAATCTGGTATTATTAAAGTCAATGAAACAGGCCGTCTATAAGGCAGAAGAAGGAAGACACTTTGCGCTTGCAATGGACCACTACACCCATTTTACCTCGCCCATACGCCGTTATCCTGATTTGATCGTCCACAGGCTTTTAGATCAGCATTTTTCGGGCGAGTTATCATCCCCCATCCTCCGGGACATATGGAAGAATTGTTTACCCGAATTGGCGGTCAACTGTTCTGTGACTGAACGCAGGGCAGACGACGCTGAACGGGAGATTAAGAAGCTTAAAATGCTTCGTTTCTTTGAAGACCGGGTCGGCGATATCTTTGACGGCGTCATAACCGGTATCCAGGAATATGGTTTCTTTGTCCAGGTAAATACCTATTTATTGGAGGGACTTGTCCACATTCGCACGCTTTCGGACGATATCTATAAAATAGACAAGAAAAACATGGCCCTTGTTGGCACACGGCAAAAGAAAATGTACAGGATTGGCGATGTTATAAAGGTGAAGATTTACAAAATAGATTTTTTAAAGAGAGAAGTAGATTTTATCCGTTGTGAGGAAAAAAAACCCAAAAACCCACTCCCGAAGGTTAAGGAAAAAGGGAAAAGATGACCTGGGGCAACCATTAAAACCCCGCGTACAGCATTTGCCAACAAAAGCTTTTCCTGGTGTGTAACTCGACTGCATAGGAATTTCACCTGAAAAGCGCAATGCACAACGACAGAATGCGCAGTAACAGCTTGCAGTGTACCACAAAGCCCCCATGTGCGTGTCATTGCGAAGGCAATAGCATGTCACCGAAGCCACCCCAATGTCCTTGCGAGGGTCTTTTTCGAAGCAATCTCAAAAGTGCAGCACGGCAACTCGCATCCTTCATACTCCCGTTTGGGCTACGCCAATCCACCGTTTTGCATATCTTGGGTGATACCTAAGTTCTGGATTTTTCCCCGTTTTCTGCTATTATATTTCGTATCTGTTCTATATAATTCGAAATTCCTTGTCCGATATTCGTTATTCAATACACAGTTA
This sequence comes from Planctomycetota bacterium, assembly GCA_023261465.1. GTDB lineage: Bacteria > Planctomycetota > Brocadiia > Brocadiales > Brocadiaceae > JAHFOW01. The sequence goes on along the minus strand of JAHFOW010000023.1, from coordinate 18,761 downwards.
AATTAATCCGTCATTTTAAGTTAACGCCTATGGGGATAGGGGGGTTGTAGTTCTGCATGTATTATTAGTCGACTGAATTGTTACATTTTTTAAATGCTATTTATTATGGAACTTCCTATTATTTCACTCAAAGCAAAAAGAAATTCGCTCCACCCGTGGATATTTAGCCGCATGATCCGCCATCCTCAAAAGCGATTAAAACCGGGCGCACTGGTAGAGATTGTTTCCAGAGAAGGGGATTTTATTGGCAGGGGTATTTACAATCAGCAAAGCAATATTGGTATCCGGCTCCTGACAGAGAATGAATCGGAAGCGCTGGACAATCAATTTTTCCACAAAAAATTTGAACAGGCCAAAGTACTCCGGGAAGAAATCCTGGGAATCCATAAGGCCTCAAACTGTTATCGGTTGGTGCATGGAGAAGGCGATGGCCTGTCGGGTTTAATTATTGATAAATTTGCCGATGTGTTTGTCGTTGAGCCATATTCTGCCGGATATGTTGGAATTATAGACTGGATTGTTTCGTCCCTGCAAACCCTGTATCCCGGCGCTCGAATTGGCGTCCGTCCTGACGAACGAACGGCGCAAAAGGAAGGGGTAGATTTTTCAAAGGTAGCCAGGGAGTATCCATGTCCCAATTTTATAGAAATAAAGGAAAATCAGTTAAGGATAAAGGTGAATCTCAAAACCGGACACAAGACGGGGTTTTTCCTCGACCAGCGTGAGAATCGTCGTGCGCTTTCTCAGTATTGTCATGAGAAGGAAGTCCTTGATTGCTTTTGTTATACGGGCGGATTTGGCATTTCTGCAATGCTGGCTGGCGCAAAATTGGTTACGGGTATTGATCTGGATGAACAGGCGTTGGAGACGGCGCAGGAAAACGCACAACTGAATGGCGTGAAAGTGGCTTTTCAACATGCTAATGTATTTGATTACCTTCGAATGATGGTCAGTCGTGGCGGGCAGGCTGATGTTGTGGTGCTTGACCCGGCCAAACTTGCCGGGTGCGCAGAAGAGATTAAAAGGGCACAGAGAACCTATGGTGATATTAACCGCCTCGGTATGCAAGTTGTGAGACCTGGCGGGATACTCTTAACCTGTTCCTGTTCAGGACTGGTTTCCGAACAGGACTTTCTCTCTATCCTGACCCGTTCTGCCTCGGAGGCCGGTGTTGTTCTTCAGATATTCAAGATCACCGGCGCTTCATCAGATCACCCCTTTACTACAATTTTTCATGAGGGTCGCTATCTCAAGGCCGTATTTGCCCGAGTGTTTCCTCTATCAAAGAGACATGGTTCTGTCGTTACAGAAGATGTTTCAGGGTGAAGTAAACGATTTGTGATACCTCACCACAGCGGGCGCAGAGAACGAAGAAAGGAAACTGCATGAAAATAAGAAACCGTGAAGATAATCAGTTCTGATGGGCAAAACATCCGATCTTCGTTTAAGAGCCTCCTTACTTAAGCGTTCTCTGCGGTGGTTGATTTGTTTTAATTATTTATACAAGCGTAATATCGAACGTCAGGTTTTCACCGGCTAAAGGATGGTTAGCGTCCAGTGTAACATCTGAATCAGAAATATCGATCACGGTAACGGGAACAATTTGTCCGGATTCATGACGCATTTGCAGTTGTAAGCCTATTCCGAGTTTTAAATCATTGGGGAATTCATTACGGTCTACCACCATTATCATTTCCTCCCGGTATGTACCGTATGCCTCATCTGCCGGAATCTTAATCGTTTTCAATTCACCGGCTTTCATGCCGATTACGGCATGTTCAAAACCCGGGATTATCTCACCGCCGCCTATGGTAAACTCTAAAGGTTCGTGATCCTGAGAGGAATCAAATATCGTACCGTCATCCAATTTTCCGGTATAGTGAACCTTCACAATGTCACCATGTTTTGCCTGTGTCACGGTATTTCTCCTTAGGGCTGTTTTTGTTTCATTGCACGAATAAGAGATCTATTTGTCGCATCTTTTATCCTGCGGATTTCATGAATCACGGCGAAATCTTAGAAACGTCTTCCGCCGCCAGTTCTTCCCCTATTGCCCTGTCTTCCGCCGCCACCACCACCACCACCGCCACCGCTACCACCACGACGACCTTCAGGACGTGGGCGGGCCTCATTTACATTGAGTGGCCTTCCCTTTAAGTCCTTACCATTTAAACCGTTGATTGCGGCTAATGCTTCAGCTTTTGTTGGCATTTCCACAAATCCGAATCCCTTTGATTCCCCGCTGAACATATCCTTTATTACCGTGGCTGTTTTTACCTGGCCAAAGGCCTGAAAAGCCTGTTGCAAATCTTCTTCTTTTACTTCGCGTGCTAAATTTCCCACAAAGATATTCATAGTATATTTCCTTTCAAAATGGTGATATTTCACTCAAAAATTGATACCTGCACTACTAATGTTTTTTTGTTGCGATTGAACCCTTTTTAAAGTCTTTCAACTCCTTTTTACAAAATTTTAAAGTGTTTTTATACAAGGTCTTCACATTGGAGATGAGGTAATCTGACCGGGATTACTATATCCTTTTTTCTTGCAAAGACAGAAATGATTACCCTGGCCGGAAAAAATCTGATTTCTGAAATTTGCCGTTATGTGTTTTTACTCCTAACCCCGATGGATATCATGAAAATCGAGAAGATACGATATTTTTCTCTGGAATGTCATCAATATTCAGGATGGTTTTTTGACCCTTGCGTTGAGCTCAGGATATGTCGGAAAGGTTATTGATTTTTGTTCCTTTAAAATTAGTTTGGTGAGAAAATTAAGAGTAACGTTGCAAAATGTCCTTTTTTAAGGACAATCATTTATAGCCTAAAACCGTTTCTATTGTCAAGGTATTTTTACTACTTCATAAAATTGATAGCCCTTCAATAACCTTATTTTTTGTTATAAAGTACTGTTTCTTTTACGCACTTTTTATTAATTTCCAGCGCAGGATATTTTATCTTGTTTACCTGTCTGGTTTTTTGGGGTACATTATAATAATATTTCAAAAACATACCATCATTTTTATACAATGCATTTTTTTTGCCAACGATAAAAGGAGTTTAACAAGATGAGCGACAAACCAAATAAGATCATTTATTCCATGATGCGGGTAAGCAAGCATTATAACAAAAAGACCGTATTGAAGGATATATCCCTGTCCTATTTTTATGGAGCAAAGATCGGCGTACTTGGTCTTAATGGTTCAGGAAAGAGTTCCCTCCTGCGCATTATGGCGGGAGTAGATCATGAGTTTCACGGACAGGCAACCCTGTCAGCCGGTTATACCGTGGGGTTTCTCGAACAGGAACCGGTTTTGGATGATACGAAGACCGTACGCGAGATCGTTGAACAGGGTGTGCAAGAACTGGTCAACCTCCACAATGAATATAACCGGATAAACGATCAATTCTCAGAACCCATGTCAGATAAAGAGATGAACAAGCTCATTGAACGGCAAGGTGAGGTACAGGAGAAAATCGATACATTGGGTGCGTGGGACCTGGATGCACGATTGGAAATGGCAATGGACGCCTTACGCTGTCCCGAAGGAGATACACCGGTGAAGGTGTTATCCGGTGGAGAAAGGAGGCGTGTGGCGCTTTGCAGATTACTCCTCCAGGAGCCAGACATCCTTCTTTTGGATGAGCCTACAAACCATCTTGACGCCGAATCGGTTGCCTGGCTGGAGCATCATCTCAAGAATTATGCGGGTACCATCATTGCGGTAACTCATGACCGTTATTTTCTCGACAACGTAGCAGGATGGATACTGGAACTTGACCGTGGAGAAGGAATTCCCTGGAAGGGAAATTATTCATCATGGCTGGAACAGAAACAGGAAAGACTCCAGCAGGAAGATAATCGTGAGACGGAACGGCAAAAGACCCTGCAGCGCGAACTTGAATGGATCAGAATGTCGCCCAAGGGAAGACATGCAAAGGCAAAGGCGCGTATTAACTCCTATGAAAGCCTCCTGGAACAAGAGAGTGAAAAACGCGCAAAGGACCTTAAAATCTATATTCCACCCGGGCCACGACTCGGGAATATGGTCATCGAGGCCGATGCGGTAAAGAAGGTATACGGCGACCGCATCCTGATGGAAGATATGACGTTTTCCCTCCCGCCCGGCGGGATTATAGGGGTTATTGGCCCGAATGGCGCCGGAAAAACCACCTTGTTTCGCATGATCACCGGCCAGGAAAAGCCTGATTCCGGCGTCATCCGGGTAGGCGCATCGGTAAAATTGGCCTATGCGGATCAGAGCCGTGAAACCCTTGATCCGAACAAGACGATCTGGGAGGTCATTTCCGAAGGACAGGAAATTATCAAGCTTGGCAACCAGGATGTAAACTCCCGCGCCTACGTATCGCGGCTCAATTTTTCCGGGACAGACCAGCAGAAGCCCGTTGGAAACCTTTCAGGGGGAGAACGGAACCGGGTACACCTTGCCTGTATTCTGAAAAGAGGGGCGAACGTGTTGCTTCTGGATGAGCCAACCAATGACCTCGACGTAAACACCATGCGGGCGCTGGAGGATGCGCTGGAAAATTTCGCCGGCTGTGCCGTAATCATCAGCCACGACAGGTGGTTCCTCGACCGCATTGCCACCCACATCCTTGCCTTCGAGGGTGACAGCAAGGTTTTCTGGTTTGAAGGGAACTACTCGGAATATGAGGCGGCCAGAAAGTCCCGACTTGGCGTAAATGCCAGCCAGCCGCACCGGATCAAATATCGTCAGTTGACACGGGCATAATAATCAAAATTTTATCGTAATAAGAGGCCAATTTAGTTAAAAGAGTTAAAAAAAACTTGGAATTTTCTTCGTTTTTAATTGATGTTACTAAAATTGAAAAAGGCAATTTTTTGTCACCTTCTCATCTCGCCATCTTATCAATAGTCGCAGATTGTAGAGCAAAGAAAAATTTCGAGTTTATGGTTCCGGGATGTAAACATACCGCCTCCCTTTGCTGTATTCACAGCACCCAAAATACCCGGATTCTAAGCTTCGCCCGTCAGGGAGTAAGACGCGGACAAAAATCACTTTCTACCCGAACTCCGCACGCAGCGCCATCCATTTCAAAAGGTTGTAAGCTAATACCGCATATTGAAATAATGCTGCGTTGGCTAAAAACTCACCCGTACGTAAATGCCCCGCATTCATCTGACTTTTACACTCTTCTATCCACTTTTCACAGGTTGCCTGCTTTCCATGTTTTAAATTATCAATTCCCCTGGAGATTCTACCATTTCTAACTTATTCCTGCAACAAGGCAAAGCCTTGTTTGCAGGATTTAGGTTGAATATAAAATCAATTTTTGTGGTGTACGCAAGTAGTTGTTAAATATATGCTTGTGATATATTTTAAAAATATATATTTTAAACAAACTTTTTATGGTAAAAAGTTGTTTTAAGTGGTGAAAAAATCATATTTTGTAAAACTCTATTTAACACAGGAAAAAAATATGGAAATTGTTGAATATAAAAATGATTATTTACCCGGACTGGACACTGAAAATTATGGGCCGGAAGAATACATAAATGAAAACGAAGAACTTCCTGAAGAAAAGATAAAGTACAAGGATTATGACCCTGTCCGTCTTTATCTGAAGGAGATGTCAAACCTGCCCATGTTATCGAGAGAGGAAGAACTCTATTTGGCAAAGAAAATCAGGGTCATGAGCCGCCTCCTGCAGAGGAGGGTCTTACGTTTTGACTACGCCCTGGAAAACTACGTGCGTAGCCTGGAAGACGAAGAACGGGAATCCGATCTCATCCAATTTATTGAAACTGCAGCGGCGAAGGATCAGGGAAAAGACGAGGCCGTAGAGCACATCCAGAATGTAACAATAGTAATTCGGGAGATTCTCGATAAAAACCAAAAGGATTATGAAAAGATCGGCAAAAGTGGCATTTCTGAGTCTTTAAGATCAAAGGTACTTAAAAAGATTTCATCCAGGAAAAGGGAAGCGGTACGGGAATTGGAAGCAATGCATATCCGTACGGAGACAATATTACCTATTATGAAGGAACTTCTTGCTATTTTATCAAAAGTCGTGAAATTAGGGAAGAAGTACAAGGGCGTGTATCCAAAAAAGGAAGTTCTTAAAGAACTTTCCATCAATATACAGGAATTGAAAACCCTGGTGTTTGTGCCAGTGAACGAAATGGTAAAAACAATTCACACGGTTAACTCAATTTACGATGAATATGAAGCCGCCCGAAAGCGCTTCTCCGAAGGTAATCTCAGGCTTGTGGTAAGTATCGCAAAAAGATATAGAAAACGTGGCCTGGCCTTTCACGACCTTATCCAGGAAGGAAATACCGGTTTAATGAGGGCTGTCGATAAATATGATTACCGTATGGGATTCAAATTCAGTACGTACGCCACGTGGTGGATTAAGCAGGCAATTATCAGGGCTATCGATGATAAGGCGAGGACTGTGCGTATTCCGGTACATATGACCGATGTAATTAATAAAGCTACTCAGGTGCTAAAAACCACCCAACGGGACCTTGACAGAAAGCCGCTCCTGGAGGCTATTGCAAAGGAGGCAAAGATTCCCGTTTCCGAGGTTTACCGGGTATTTCGCGTTGCATCACAACCGATATCTCTGGAAAATCCTATCGGAAGCGATGGGGAAACCATGTTTGAGGATTTTATTCATGACAAGAAGGTTGAATCTCCCATAAACATGGCGCATCATTCATTACTGAAGGAGCAGTTGCAAAAAGTTCTGGATACTTTAAATTACCGCGAGCGGGAAATTATTAAATTGCGATTTGGAATTACTGATGGTTATACATATACACTGGAAGAGATTGGAAAGAGGTTTAATATAACAAGGGAACGTATACGCCAAATCGAGAGCATTGCCATCCGCAAACTTCAACATCCTCTGCGAAGCAGAAAACTTGAGGGGTTTCTTGACGGTATCGCAACCAATTAAATGCGAACCAGAAGCGACAACTAAAGAGGCTTCATATTTTATATGAAGCCTCTCTTTTTTTTAAAAATCAGATATATTGCAAAGGAATATGGTTATTACTTATTACAGCAGAGATCAGGCATGCTCGTGCTTCCTTCTGCGTCTTTTCAAAAGATATTTTTTCCTGTTTAATCTATGTTTTTTCTTTCCACAAAAACCACTTGCCATATTTTCTCCTCAACAAATTTATGATATTTTACGTAATCGGATTAAGGTTTTTAATATTACCAAACATTTGTGGTAAAATTCAATGAAATTATTACGATATGAAATTTATTGTTGTCAAACTCGTTAAGGTATACCAATTTATTGTTTCTCCGCTCTTACTCCCTTCCTGTCGCTACGATCCTTCTTGTTCACAATATATGATTGATGCAGTAGAAAAGAAAGGTATCTTCCGGGGTATCTGCTTAGGTATATGGCGCATTTTAAGGTGTCATCCGCTTGGCGGGTCAGGCTATGACCCGGTGAAGTAGTTTTCTTATTATAACAACTTCTCTGCAATCTGGATGGCGTTCAGGGCGGCGCCTTTGCGTAGGTTATCGCTGACAATCCACAGATTAATGCCTTTATCGATGGACTCGTCTTCTCTGATACGGCCCACAAAGACATCATCTTTTCCGGCTGCAAATGGCGCCAGGGGGTATACCTGATTGGCAGGATCGTCCATCAGGGTGACGCCCGGCGATTTTGCAAGGAGCTTCCTTACTTCGGCAACTGTAATTTTTTTCTCTGTTTCTATATTCACCGACTCGCTGTGACAACGAAGGACGGGTACACGTACCGTGGTCGCAGTTATACGAATACTGTGATCGCCCATAATCTTTTTCGTCTCATTCACCATCTTCAGTTCTTCTGATGTGTATCCATTCTGCAAGAAGGCGTTACTTTGTGGAATCTGCGGTAAAACGTTAAAGGCAATTTGATGGGGAAACAGTTTCCTTTGAAAATCATTTTTGCCGGCTAAAATACTGGCAGTTTCTCTTTGGAGTTCGTCAACGGCCTTTAACCCGGCCCCGGATACGGACTGGTATGTTGAGACCACAATCCTCTTTATCTTTGCCACATCATGGATGGGTTTTAAGGCAACTACCATCTGGATGGTTGAGCAGTTCGGATTGGCTATCACGCCGTGGTGTTTGGCAATGTCCTGCGGGTTTACTTCGGGTACCACCAGGGGCACATCATCATCCATCCTGAAGGCGCTTGAATTATCCACGCACACAGCCCCACTTTCGATGGCATACGGCACATATTCCTTACTGATACTTGAGCCTGCGCTAAAGAGAGCAATCTTTATACCCTGGAACGAATGCCTGGTTAATTCCTGGACGGTATACTCCACGCCACAAAATCTCATCTTTTTTCCGGCCGAACGCTTTGAAGCAAGCAATCTCAATTCCTTTACGGGAAATTTTCTACTTTCCAGTATTCGGATAAATTCTTCACCTACAGCGCCCGTTGCGCCCACTATTGCCACATTTACTGCCATCTTCCAAAAAACTCCTTTCCAATGGTTTTCATCTGCTACTTGATACGAATTAAAATGTCGTCCGTAATTCCCTCTTTCTTCTTTACCGGGGCAATTTCTGCCAGAAATCGCTGCGCATCTTCATAATAACCAGCCGTTGGCCTTAAGTTCGGTAAGAATTGTAGCCAATACTGATTTTCCAACCGCATAAACAATTCCCGAATATACTTACTAAAGATCGATGCCAGCGCTGCTGCCATAGAATTGTCCTCGCCTTTTTCAGTAAAGGCCAACTCCATTTTCTTTTGTGCATTTTCTATTTCGTATACTGAAACCTCGGCACTCTCTTGCAAAACCTTTATATCGGCTTTAGGAAATACGTCGCGCAGAAGATCAAAATACCTGTTCCTGCCACCTTGTTTGTCTACAGTTAAAAGTATAGTACCACTACAGGTGTTCCACAACTTTGAGATCAGCGCCGCGCAATTTTGAAATAATACGGAAGCCTTGTTTCCTGTCATTCTCACCTGTTCATTAAATTGCTGAACGGTTAAGACACGGCTGTCCGCGAGGCACAACTGAACACCCTGTTTTTCTAAGGTGTTTTGTAATAAATCTGCATAATTAAGGATAGCAGGGATGCTTGCGCTTAAAGGTAATACGCAATCTTTCTCTGCATACCACGGATAATGCGCCATGATGCCGCGGTCATGGCACGACAAGCAACTCAACAGTTGATAAAAGGATGCAACTCTAAAATCCTTTACCCGGAGAAAAGAAAGAACGGCTTCTTCTAAAGGTTTTAAACCATTGCGTGCATTGTACAATTTTTTACTATCACGCACAACCAGACGCTGTCTCTTGTCTTTGTTATCAATGGAAACTGCATCTTTCAGCAATTCCCACAGAGAGCCGTATGCCTTTTCATTCGGCACATCAAAAGCAACAGCGGTAATCACCAACGGCCCCATTAAAGGGCCATACCCCGCTTCATCTATGCCTGCTACTATAGCCATATTGTGCTATGAGAAGTTTTTTTATTATAGCTTTTAATAATTGAAAGTCAACTAAGCGTATCTTATTTTCAGGCTGTTTTCAAGGGTTTTCTCGTGTTTAAGGTGTACCCCAATATCCAGACAATTATTTGGTGAAAATAAGACAGAAGATTAATCTGAATAGCTTCTCTTTCCAGGAAAAATTTTCCTCTCTATTCCTGGGCACTACGGCAGCATCGATAATTTTTCATAACAATTCAGCCCACCGCAGGAAACTCTGAGATTCCAGATAGTCCGGCAGGAGATAAACAGAAATAGTATGCGAAATTCCCCCCTTTTACGTATTTCTCGGAGGCCTCGGCGGTGAACTATTGCAATGCGAAAATTCCTCGCAGAATTGTTCTGCTACACCTTCTCTATTATATGTCCCAATTTTTCCTTCTTTGTGCGCAGATAGTGTATGTTTTCCTCTGTGGGTTCGGTCAGGATTGGCACCCGTTCCACAATTTCCAGACCATATCCGTTAAGGGCTGCGAATTTTTTGGGGTTGTTGGTAAGTAACCGCATCCTGGTGATGCCAAGGTCTCTCAGAATTTGTGCGCCAATGCCGTAATCTCTCTTGTCCGCCGGCAGACCGAGTCTCTCATTCGCCTCAACGGTATCGAGTCCCTTCTCCTGCAAGAGGTATGCATGGAGTTTGTTTTCCAAACCAATCCCCCGGCCTTCCTGCCGCATGTATAGTAATACACCCTTTCCCTCTTTTTGTATCATGCGAAGGGTGTTGTGGAGTTGTTCTCCGCAATCACATCGGAGAGAGCCAAATATATCACCCGTCAGACATTCATCATGCACCCTCACTAACACCGGTTCATTATGTAAAGGTGATGGGTTATTTCCACTTTCACTTCCAACGCCTAAACAGAGGGCAAGGTGGAGATAATCATCAACAAAAGAACGATAAAGATGAAGGGTAAAATTGCCATACATCGTTGGTAATTTTACGGTAACACGTTTTTCAATTAATCGTTCCTGCTCGTGGCGGTATTTAATAATGTCCGCAATGGTGCAAATCTTGAGATGATGTTTCTCTGAAAATTTTTTGAGTTCCGGGAGTTTGGCCATGTTTCCGTCTTCTGTCATAATCTCACAGATCACCGCTGCAGGTTTGAGACCGGCAATACGTGTCAGGTCTACGGCGCCTTCTGTATGGCCTGTCCTGACCAGCACTCCGCCCCTCCGTGCCTTAAGGGGGAATATATGGCCTGGTTTTACAAGGTCATCTGCCGTTGTCTTATCATTAATAACAGTTAAAACCGTTGTCGCACGATCTCTGGCAGAAACACCGGTGGTGATACCATTTTTCGCATCTATGGAAACAGTAAAGGGCGTCTGATAACACGATGTATTGTTGGATACCATAGGATAGAGGTCAAGCTTTTCTGCAAGTTCTGTGTTGAGTGAGAGACACAGAATACCCCGTGCATGGGTAAGGATAAAATTAATGGCATCAGGGGTCACTTTTTCAGCAGCAATGACGATGTCCCCCTCATTTTCACGACTCTCGTCGTCTATTAAAATAATCATCTTGCCTTGTTTGAGATCTTCGACGACCTCTGGTATGGTATTAAATCGCATAAAAACACCTCGTATAAATATTATTTAAAAGTTATAAATGCTTAAAGCTCGTATATCGTTTCAGAAAAAAGCATAGTGTTCAATTTCATTATAACTGCCTTACTCCCCGGTATAAATAAAAAATACCCGACACAGCGGTAAAAGTAGCCGCTGTCCACCAGATGGTCAAAAGCATTGGGAGTGGAATATGATTCCCAATAAGTACGGATATAATCGCAATGGTCTGAAAGAATGTCGCCAGCTTGCCCGGCATAATAGGTTGACATTCTATCCTGCCGGTAATGATAAGAACCGTAACAGCGCCAAACATGAGCAAAAGGTCCCGGCCAACAATAACCGTTGGAATCCACAGGGGGAAGCGCGGCTCCGGCCATATACGGTCAGATGAGAGTATTACACAGGCGGTCATCAATACCAGTTTATCTGCAACTGGATCAATGTATTTCCCCAGCTCTGTGATTTCATTCCTCTTCCGGGCAAGGTAGCCATCCATAACGTCGCTTAACCCGATGAGCAGCATAATAAACAGACATGCATACCGATAGTGATTGTTATGTTGCACCTGTAAGATGCAAAATACCAGTAGTGGGATACAGCATATCCTGCTCATACTGATTTTATTAGGAAGTGTAAATATTTGATGTCTCATAATTTGTATAGAAATTATATCAAACAAATGCCTCTTTAAAAACATCTATATTGTTGTCGTTTTTAGGTCTCATACAGCGCCGGATCCGTCCTGGTCAGGCGAATAACAACTTTGGCTTGACACTTCTCTTTTTTATGTGTACGATTAAAATCTTAAAAATATTTGGCGAAGTGTACATTTAGAGGCACGGGTGTTACTCTACTGTATATATGATAGAGACGCAAGATTTTGCGTCTCTGCAAGAATGTTTGTCCCCGGCTCGTTCCTAAGTTTTCAGACTGTGCCAAATGAACTTTGTTTTTGCTAAAGTGGGGAGCATTGCTGGTAAATCAGCACATTTCCCGCGTGTTTTGCAGGAAGCAGAGCTTCACGAACACCTGAATTCCCAAGCCAGATCTTGGGAACTAAATAAAGTCGCTGCCGTAGGCAGCCTAATTTTTTAGCTTAAAAGCGTTTATGGATAGAAAAAAGGCAATCCTTGTTCTGGCAGATGGCACAACGTTTAAGGGTAATTCCCTCGGCACTGATGGTGAGGCAATCGGAGAGGTCGTTTTTAACACAAGCATGGTGGGGTATCAGGAGATTCTCACTGACCCGTCATATAAGGGGCAAATGGTAGTGATGACCTATCCCCTGATTGGCAATTACGGGATTAATGAAGAAGACCATGAGTCACGTAAGCCATTTTTAGAGAGTTTTATTGTAAAAGAATGCAGTCAAATCTCCAGTAACTGGCGTTCCCGCATAAGTCTTGAAGAGTTTTTAAAGAAAAAATCTATTGTCGGTATTCAGGGTATCGATACCCGGGCGCTGACAGCCTGCATACGGGACAAGGGTTCACAACCGGGAATTATTTCCACGACAGACTTCGATGTCCCGAATCTTATCAGGAAAATACATGCTTCGCCAACCATCGAAGGCAGGGATCTTGTAAAATCGGTGACGTGCGATAAACCGTATGGGTGGGAGGGCGAAGATATTCAGCAAAAATCGACTAAACGGCACAAGGTCGTTGTCTATGATTGCGGTGTAAAATACAATATTTTGAGGCAACTGCACGATCATGGTTGTTCTGTTACAGTAGTTCCGGCACAAACGACGTCACAGGCAGTTCTGGATATGAATCCTGACGGGGTTTTGATCTCGAATGGTCCTGGAGACCCTGCCGCAGTTCCTTATATGGTTGAAAATATTAAAGGTTTGCTGGGAAAGAAACCAGTCTTTGGCATTTGCCTTGGACATCAGTTGCTGGCGCTTTCGCTGGGACTCGGGACGTATAAACTGAAATTTGGCCATCACGGCGGGAACCAGCCGGTTATGGACTTGTTGACCAGAAAAGTTGAAATTACTGCACAAAATCATAACTTTGCGGTAGAAAGCCCATCGCAGGGGTCCGTTCACAAGAGCATGTATGGTAACGTAGAGATTACCCATCTCAACCTCAACGATAAATCAGTAGAAGGGTTGAATTGTCATTCACTTCCTGCATTTTCAGTACAATATCATCCGGAGGCATCGCCAGGCCCGCACGATGCGAACTATTTATTTGAACGTTTTATAAAAATGATGAAATAATCCTTTACCATAAACATACAATGCCCAAAAGAACTGATATAGAAAAAATCCTTATCATTGGCTCTGGTCCTATCGTTATTGGTCAGGCGTGCGAATTCGATTATTCAGGCACGCAGGCCTGCAAGGCGCTCAGGGAAGAGGGGTATAAGGTTGTGCTGGTAAACAGTAATCCGGCCACCATTATGACAGATCCCGAGATCGCCGATAAGACTTACATCGAACCAATTACGCCTGAGATGGTGGCAAAGATTATTGCAAAAGAACGTCCCCAGGCATTACTTCCGACCCTCGGCGGGCAAACAGGGTTAAATACCGCTGTAAGCCTTGCAGAAAATGGTATTTTGGATGAATTTGGCGTGGAGTTGATTGGCGCAAAACTGGACGCCATCAAGAAGGCTGAAGACCGGTTACTTTTCAAAATGGCTATGAAACGTATCGGCGTTGCAGTGGCCGAAAGCGGCTACGCACGGTCATACGAGGAAGCCATGAAGATTATCGAAACAATCGGTTTTCCGGCCATTATCAGGCCGTCGTTTACCCTCGGTGGCACAGGAGGAAATGCGGCTTACAATATCGAAGAGTATCGGGAGTATATCAAGACAGCTTTAGAGACCAGTCCTGTTCACGAGGTGCTTGTCGAACGTTCCCTCCTTGGCTGGAAAGAATATGAGTTAGAGGTGATGCGCGACATCAAAGATAATGTCGTGATTATCTGCTCCATAGAGAATTTCGATCCTATGGGCGTGCATACCGGCGACAGCATTACGGTTGCCCCTGCGCAGACGCTTACCGATGTTGAGTATCAAATCATGCGTGATGCGGCGATAAAGGTAATCAGGGAAATTGGTGTGGAGACCGGCGGGTCAAATATCCAGTTTGCCGTGAATCCGATAAATGGGGAAATGATTGCGATTGAGATGAATCCACGGGTATCGAGGAGCTCTGCGCTGGCATCTAAGGCCACGGGGTTTCCTATCGCAAAAATCGCTGCAAAGCTTGCAGTCGGTTATACCCTCGATGAAATTCCCAATGATATCACCCGTTATACACCGGCCTGTTTTGAGCCTACCATTGACTATTGCGTGGTAAAGATACCGCGCTTTAATTTCGAAAAGTTCCCCGATACCGACCAGACACTTACCATTCACATGAAATCGGTGGGGGAGGTTATGGCAATTGGACGTACCTTTAAAGAAGCTATCGGCAAGGCTATACGCTCTCTGGAATCAGGACGATATGGATTTGACGCCCTCTGGCCTGCGGGAAGCGATACATGGTCTAATGAACAACGGCATGAATTCCTGCGTCGAAAACTGATGGTTCCCAACCCGGACAGACTCTGGCATATTGCTGATGCAATGCGGTTTGGCGTAAGTTTGGATGAGATATATACATGGACATATATTGACCGATGGTTCCTCTACAATCTTAAGCAGGTACTCGAACTTGAAAAGAAGATAAAGGAAAAATATTCAAGGGGTGTTCATACGACTCAGTCCGGCGATGATTTTAACATGGACAGGGAAATGCTCATTGAGGCCAAACAGCATGGTTTTTCAGATAAATACCTTGCCACGTTGTGTAACGTCAGTGAAAAGAGTGTGCGGGCATACCGCCAAAAAGAAGCGATCAAACCCGTGTATAAACACGTAGATACCTGTGCCGCGGAATTTAAGGCGTTTACACCCTATCTGTATTCAACTTATGAGGGTTCGTGCGAGGCAGAGCCAACAAAGAAGAAAAAAGTAATTGTTCTCGGAAGCGGGCCGAACCGTATTGGACAGGGAGTCGAGTTTGATTATTGCTGCGTTCACGGGGTCTTTGCATTGAGGGAGTTGGGTTATGAATCTATCATGATTAACTGTAATCCCGAGACCGTGAGCACGGATTACGACACCTCTGACCGCCTCTATTTTGAACCGCTTACCCTGGAAGACGTCCTTGAGATTATTGACAAGGAAAAACCGGAAGGCGTCATTGTTCAATTTGGCGGACAGACCCCCTTGAAATTGGCCGTGCCTCTGGAAAAAGAGGGGGTAAAAATATTGGGCACATCTCCGGACAGTATCGATGTCGCTGAGGACCGCGAGCGGTTTGCGGCATTAATGAACCAACTCAAATTACGGCAGCCAGAAAATGGATGCGCCCGTTCCGCACCGGAAGCAAAGGCCATTGCCAACAGGATCGGTTATCCTGTGCTCTTACGTCCTTCGTATGTCTTGGGAGGACGCGCAATGCGTACTGTTTATGATGAAATGGGCGTGGCGGAGTATATTACCCATGCAGTGCAGGTCTCGCCGGAACATCCTGTTTTGATAGATCGTTTTTTGGAAGACGCCACCGAGATTGATGTGGATGCGATCTGCGACGGAGAAGAGGTTTTCATTGCCGGTATCATGGAGCATATTGAGGAAGCCGGTATCCACTCGGGCGACAGCGCCTGTTCACTGCCGCCGTATTCAATAGGAAGTGATATTACTGACGAATTAAGAAAGCAGACAAAAATAATTGCGCTGGCATTGAACGTCGTAGGACTTATTAATATCCAATATGCTATCAAGGATAAGGTCGTATATGTGCTGGAGGTTAATCCCCGTGCGTCAAGGACAGTGCCGTTTGTCAGCAAGGCAATAGGCGTTCCCCTTGCCAAGATTGCCGCAAAGGTAATGGTGGGAAAGAAGCTCAAAGAACTTAACATCTCCACAAAGAACATGAAATCCAGGCATATTGCCGTAAAAGAGGCTGTATTTCCTTTTATAAAGTTCAAGGGAGTGGATACGATTTTAGGGCCGGAAATGAAATCAACGGGCGAGGTTATGGGGCTGGATATGGATTTTGGCCGCGCCTATGCAAAGTCTCAGATGGCCGCCGATTGCAGCCTTCCGTTAACGGGGACAGTTTTTATGAGCGTACGGGATAAGGATAAAAAGTCCATGGCGCCTATTGCACGAAAACTTTTACACATGGGTTTTAAAATAGTTGCCACACGGGGAACGGCAAAGGTGCTTGCTGAAAATAACGTTGCCGTCACCACCGTTTTAAAGGTAATAGAAGGCCGTCCTAATATTGTGGATCATATTAAGAACAATGAAATACAGCTTGTTATCAACACCATTGGCGGCAAGTCTGCGCAGGAGGCGTCATATTCCATACGGCGCACAGCCCTTGTTTATCACGTCCCGTATTATACAACTGTTGCCGGCGCCATTGCAGCCACAAAGGCGATTGAGGCGCTCAAAGACGGCAGCCTCGATGTAAAACCTATCCAGGAATATTACCATGTTTGAGTTATGCCTTCAGCGACCTTTCAATGGAGAGCGAAGAGGCTCTTCGCTCTACAAACCGCATGAATAAAATGAAACATCCATGACCTTAAAACGGTCACAAAGGAGCATGAAAACGGCATTTTCAGGTGAAATTTCTATACAATCAAGATACTGATGGGTTCACTTTGTTTAACCCATCCTACGCAACTATTTTTTGTCCTGCTTGCCAGTTCCTACTTTTATATCAAGGTGTTTATGGCAGTCAGCGCAGGTCTGTCGCAATAGACCAACTTGCCAGAGCACATCTTCCAGCGTGACAGCCTTATCCTTAATTTTAAGTACACCGTCTATATTTTCAGATGCCGTCAGCATCGCATGGTTAAGTTCCTGATATTTGTCGTCGTCTGGCCGGGCAAATTTTGTTGTAGCGGTCTGGCAGAGCGCCGTGAGATGAGCGCTTGCATCGCCGTAAATTTTCTGTTCTTTTTCAACTTCTTCAAAGGAGAAGTAGGTCGAAAGTCGCTCCAGAACCTTATAATTCTTATCTATTTCACCCATAAGTTCAGCCAGTTCGCCTTTTTCCTTTTCTTCACCCTTTACCGGTTCCCCGCCTGCAAGGCCGTTGAAAACCGTGTAAAATAACATAACCATCAAACTTGCGAAAAACGTCTTCCTCGATAACATCATTTCCTCCGACAAAAAACGAAACCCGATAAGTATGTTGTTGGATTTCACTTCATTCAACCCAATCATACAATACTTTTTGTGCCTAATTCTCTGCCGCCTAAACCACGACGGATAAAGTCGAGAATTGCTATTAATACCCTTTGTCTTTGCGCCCAAGTGCTGGAGATATTATGAGGTTTAGGCATGCAGCAATTTTTTGTTTGTCCCTATAATCAACATAATTGTTGTATATGTAAGCCCTGACTCTTGCCCGTAGTATCTGGAGAGCAACAAAATTGCCTTTAAATTCTTTAGAGAGCTGTTCCAATTCCGGCATATGTATCTTCCCATAATATGAATTTATACTGAAGGAAACAATTTTCGCCGCAGGCGTATCCATTGTTTTTGCAACATCTAAGTACATTTCTCTGAGTTCCTTTACGCCAAGAGAGTGAATGAACTTTGAAAAAACACCCAGACATTCCTGCAGGGAAATGAACTGTAAAAACTTGTATATTTTCCTCTCAATATCTTGGTTTGTATCTTTTTTCGAAATATCTTCTTCAATTTTTCAAAGATAGCTCATCTTTTGTTTCCTTAATCATTTCACCTAAGTAGCTGACCATCCTAAATCCTGTGTTGTAGAGTTCTATAAGCATTTCTTTAAGGATTGGCTTTTGTAAAGAACCTTTGCGATTCTTAATGATTTGCCCAACGATTTCAATTGACCTGAAAGCTTTAAGGAATGGCACAGTCATTTCATTAACATCAAAATCACTTCCTTCGTCATTGTTTTGATTCGTTTTACGTTCAAGTCTGTCTTGAGCAAGAAGTTCTTTCTTCCTTTCTTCTGTGGGGTCTCTATTCATTTCAAGGACATCTTGTTTAATTTCATTTAAAATTTCATCGAGCAGCTTATAATAATTGCAGTTTTTCTCAAGGGTAATAGGCAAAGTGTTTTCGAAGAGCATCATTGAGGTGAGTATTGATTCTTCGATGAAGGACTGATTTTTTGTGTGATGTGTAATTAAAACCAGTATATTTGCATTCTTTTCTTTATGCAAATTATCGTATAATTCTTTTACTATTGCCTTACCCTCGGGTCTTTCAATCATTTCGGCTATTTTTTTTGCTGCAAGAAAGTAAAGTATGTATTTGTACCCGAAGCAAAAAGAACCGGAATCTTGTTTAAATATCTTTGAATTAAGCAGCTTGCTTGTTGCAGTTTCAAATCCTGGTGCAACAAATTTCTTCTTGTATTCCCCATAGTAAGCTTCGAAGTCAATTTCACTGATTGAATCAGTTTTCATAGTAAACATATGAAAAGCTAATTCTGTGATGATATTTATGTAAGAATCGATATCGTCCTTTGAAACTCCTGCATTGTTAAGTGCCTGATGTATTAACGTTTGATAACAGTATCCGTATGACGTTTCATTCAAGTTAAGAGGTGTGTATTCGAGCGCTTGGATTATTGAGAGAACAAAAATTGGGTACGACGGTATAAGCTTATTA
>JAHFOW010000022.1:8933-23182 GCA_023261465.1 Planctomycetota bacterium | reverse complement strand
GCGTCTGCTGTCTCACGCTCTTTCTGACGGCGTTTTTTCTCAGCCTCCCTCAGGTCGTATTCAAGTTGTCTGTTGAGCTTGTCGGGGTCTGTTCTTTCATCAACATAGATATCACCTGGGGTTTTGAATTCCATGTTAACCCGGTCGCTTCCACACCCAAGAAAAAAACAGGAAAGGATGCTGCCCGATAATATCATTTGTGGAACGAATCCGTTATTATGCATAAAATCTCCCTATTCACTATGAACCGTGGTTCCCTAACACACTTTGTATATTCTTGTGGGAAGGCTTATGGATTACCCCCCTTTCTGTAATAATGGCTGCGATGTTTTTTGCCGGGGTTACATCAAAGGCTGGATTGAACACCTTGACCCCTTCAGGCGCCGTCCTCTTGCCAAACCCGCAGGTAACCTCTTCCGGGGAACGTTCTTCTATGGGGATGTCTTCTCCTGATTTTATGGTTAAATCAAAGGTCGAAACAGGCGCTGCAACGTAAAAGGGAATATTATGTTCCTTTGCCAGAATAGAAACGCCGTACGTGCCGATTTTATTGGCAGTATCGCCATTTGCAGCTATCCTGTCTGCGCCCACAATGACGCATTGTATCTTTCCCAGTTTCATTACGTGAGCTGCCATACTATCGCATATCAACGTGGCGTCAATATCCGCGTGCATCAGTTCCCAGACTGTGAGGCGTGCGCCTTGTAAAAGGGGGCGTGTTTCATCTGCAAAGACTTTAAAATGTCTGCCATGTTCCTTTGCCTTAAAGATAACGGCAAGCGCTGTTCCATAATCTGCGGTGGCAAGTCCACCGGCGTTACAGTGGGTCAGGACGCCGTCGCCTTCTTTTATAAGGCCCGCTCCATGTTCTCCGATTTGTCTGCAAATGGCCTTGTCTTCTTCCTGTATTTTTGTGGCTTCAAGGAGGAGGATTTCCTTTATTTCCTTTACAGGTTTATCCTTGTTCTCCAGAGCAACACGCTCCATACGGGCAAGTCCCCAGAAGAGGTTGACCGCAGTCGGGCGGGAAGACCCCAAATACTCTGTTACGTGTCTGAGTTCCTTTAAGAATGTTGTTGTATCGTTTGTGTGTATGTTTTTTGCGCCCAGAACAACCCCCATAGCTCCGGCAATACCAATCGCTGGCGCTCCTCTTACCATGAGGGTTTTAATTGCATGCCAGATGCTTTTGATATCGTCGCAATAGACAAATTTTAATTCGGTTGGTAACAGGGTCTGGTCGATTAACCGGATACGGCCGGTAATATCGCCCTCCCATTCAATGGTTGGTAATGGCATTATATCTCCTTTATGAACTAATGAGCTGCAAATGGTCTAAAAATCTGTGCAAGCCGTGGTTTCTGTTTTTTACTACAATGATCCAAGTTCTGCCTGTACTGCTTTGTCTTTTTTTACTACCTCATCCGCTAGTTTCTTTTTGTACTGAACGAATTTTTGCCTTAATTTTGGTTCCGATGTGCTGATGATTTGTACCGCCAGGAGCGCAGCATTGACAGCGCCTGATTTTCCAATACCTAATGTCGCAACGGGGATGCCGGCTGGCATTTGTACTGTGGAAAGAAGAGAATCCAGACCGCCGAGTCCAGAGGTTTGTATGGGTACGCCAATGACCGGAATGGGCGTTAAACTTGCAATAACCCCGGCCAGGTGCGCAGCACCGCCAGCAGCGGCAATAACTACTTCATACTTCTTTTCAGCCTCTACAGCAAACGTGTGAACTATTTCCGGAGAACGGTGCGCGGATATAACATGTACGTCACAGTCTACCTCAAATTCCCTGAGAATCTGGACAGCCTCCTTCATCGTTATAAGGTCTGAATCGCTGCCTATAACAATTCCAATTTTCTTATTAGCCATAATTTCCTTTCAGTAAAATCCCAGTAATGTTTTATGTTAGCAAAGAATTATATATTTGTGTAATAAAATTTGGGAGGAAAGCGGACAATGTGTTTGTCGCTAGTTTTGTTTGCTTGCGGAGATGACTGAGGTAGGGAAGATGGTGTGGTTTGGTTACCACTTCTCGCATAGCTGCTAAAATATTAATATTACCGCCTTCGGTTACCATATTTTCACACATTTCCAAGTCTTCGTCTACTCCATCGGAAATTGAGCGTATGACGACAAAAGGAATGCCCATGGCGTGGGCACGTTCAGCAATTACAAAGGACTCCATATCAACTGCTATTGCAGACGTGCAGATTCCGATATGTTTTTTTGTTGAAGATTTCTGGATTACTTTATTCACCGTCAGAATATCTCCACAGTGTGCCTGATAACCATCGGAGTGTTGTAATTTCACGGCTATGTCTGCTACAGAAGCATCGCAGGTTAGACTTGAATCAATCACAATTTCCTCTTCAAATGCATCTTGAGATGTAGAGAGGACATCTTTGCCTATCACCAGGTCTCCAACACGTACACCAGGGTTTACGCTGCCTGCAAAACCTGACGAAACCATGAGTTGTATTCTCACATATTTTGACAAGCGCTGGATAACATCTGAGACTTTCTTACCTATACCCGTTTGTACCAACATTACGGGAAAACCACAAAATTCCGTTTGATACATCAGGGCACGTTCATGCCGTATCTTTTTTAAGATGTTGACCTGTGGTTTTAAAGACGCTAATTCCTGACTCAATGCAAAGAATATGACGATCATAAATCTTCCTGTAATGGTTTCACCGCAAAGACACAAAGCATAGTAAAGAAAAAGTCAAAAATTATATCGGAAATGAACAATAGAATCAAATTTAATGGAAATTTCAACACAATTATTAAAATTAAAAGAGAGAGGACATAACTATTAATACTTGACAGCATCTTACGTTTACTATAGCATTTTGTTCGTAACATTTTACCAGATAAGTATTTTTTTCTATATTATAGTGAACGTCCTAAACAAGTTGACATGCAAAACATCCTTGCGAGCAACAGTGAAGCAATCCTTCCCTGAGACTTTTTGAGTCTAACGTCCACACCATGACAACTTTCTTTGAGCATTTACTATAGATACGATGGAGTTTCACTTATTATGAAGGTTTCGTTATCATTAGGGTACTCTTTGACAAAGTATTTGCTGAAAAACAAACTTTTCTCAAAGAAAAGATTTCCCCTGGTACTTATGTTGGAGATTACCCATGCATGTAACCTTGCCTGCGAGGGCTGTGGGCGTATCCGGGAATACAAGGAAACAATGCGCGAGATGCTCAGTACGGAAGAGTGTCTGAGGTCTGTGGATGAATGCCCTGCGCCTGTCGTCACTGTTACCGGTGGCGAACCCCTGATGCATCCGGAAATTGATAAAATTATAGAAGGGATCGTAGCAAAAAAACGGCATGTTTATATGTGCACGAATGGAATTTTATTAAAGGATACTCTCAAGAAACTCAGGCCGAGCAAATATTTTAATATTAATGTTCATATTGATGGACTGGCCAAAACACACGACGCCATTGCAGGAAAGGGAGTCTTTGAACGTGCTACACAAGCTATCAGGGAAGCAAAACGTGCGGGATTCAAGGTATGTACGAATACCACGATATTTAAGAATACCAGCGAGGCTGAAATAGAGGAACTTTTTTCGTTTTTAGAAGGTTTAGGAGTGGACGGCATGCTGGTGTCCCCTGGTTTTAGTTTTGAGCATAACAAAAACGAGATATTCCTGTGCCGGCATGAGGTGCAGGAACGATTCGGATTTATTTACAGCATTTCGGGGAGATACAAGGTATTAAATTCTCCTTTGTATTTAAAATTTTTAAAGGGTGAAAGACATCTTAAGTGCACACCCTGGGGAAATCCGACGAGGAATTATCTGGGGTGGAAGAGCCCCTGTTACCTTATTACCGATACCCATTATAAAACTTTTGCAGAATGTATGAATTGCACGGATTGGGCTAAGTATCAGGAAGGCAGGGATCCACGTTGTAAAGATTGCATGATGCATTGTGGCTTTGAGCCCTCGGTAGTATTAGGGGGGGGAAAGCGATTATCGGATATTATTGAAATGGCTAAGTGGAGTTTTCGTTGAAATATTTCACATTTTTAAGCAGTGCTTATTGATGTTGAGGAATTTCAAACTTATCAACTCGTTTCCAAACCTTGAGCTGAACTTGCTGAAGTATCTATTTGAGAAGTCAATTTTCGGCAAAGCTCCACCTTTGTATGAAGTAAGGCTTCAGGAACACGTGAGTTCCCAGGCCAGAGCCTGGGAATCCGAGAAAGACCTTTTCATAAGATGGGTTCTATGAGCGGCATACGATTAAAAAATAGTACACCCCTTATTATCATTAAAGATTCATTCAGTAACAGGGAAGAGCGTACCCGGTTTCTCGCCAATAAATTTGGCAAATATTTAACGGGGGAAATATTGGATGTCGGTTGTGACAAAGCCCCACTCAAAGATATTGTTAAAAATATTAAGTATACGGGGATTGATGTTAGCGGTAATCCGACGGTTAAGGTCGATTTGGAAAAGATAGACCGGTTGCCTTTTACAGACCGTGAATTTGATGTGGTTGTATGCTGTGATGTACTTGAGCACGTTGATAATCTTCATCATATTTTTAGCGAGATAGTACGCGTTGCAAAAAAGACAATTATAATATCACTTCCCAACAATTGGACAAATGCAAGAAGACCTATTGAAAAAGGAAGGGGGGCTTTTGCGTTTTATGGACTGCCCGCCCAAAAACCGCAGGACCGCCATAAATGGTTTTTTGGATTAAGTGAAGCGCTCGAATTTTTTCATGCCCAACAAGGTGTCCATCCGATAAAACTGGTTGAATGTGTCGTAAATGAAAAAAAACGTAATTTCATGGTTACGGCCGTAAGAAAGCTATTATATCCGAAACAAATATGCTATTTGAACCGTTATGCACATACGATTTGGGCGGTATTTCAAAGAAGGGATGTTTAACGAGGCCATACCATAGATGCTTCTGACATTAGGCATTTATTAAATCTTGAGGCATAGAGATGAATTACAAATTTCCTAACTCCGGCATTAACTATTTCGTATCAAAGTATCTGAAAAAAATGAGTAATTTAAAAGGAAAGGTTGTTGTAGATATACCGGCAGGAGACGGAAGAGCAAGTTTTGTTATTAAAAATATGGGTGGGGTTGTTAAGGCATTTGATTTATATCCCGAATTATTTGTTGTTAAAGAAACAACGTGTGCGTATGCTGATTTAATGGAACCGTTACCCATCGATGACAAAAGTATAGATTTGGTGATTTGCCAGGAAGGGATTGAACATTTACAAGATCAGATCAAGTTTTTTGTAGAATTCAATCGTATCTTAAAAGAAAACGGGTTGTTGATTATTACGTGTCCCAGCATATCACATTTCAGAGCCAGGCTTTCTTATTTTTTTATTGAGAACTATCTTTGGAATAAAATGCCCTATTCGGAAATTGACGCCATTCGGTATAGCAATTCCCAATGCAATAAAATTTATTATGGACATATATTTCTGGCAGGAATACAAAAATTGCGCACATTGGGTGCGATTGCCGGGTTCAAAATAAAGGAAACCAGGAAAACAGGTTTGTCAAAAACATCCATTGTGTTAGGGTTGTTTATGTACCCAATATATGCGCTGGTAAATTGTGTATCAGCCTTGATTTCGATACTAAAATGTAAAAAGAATAATTGCGAAATGAAAAAAAAAGTATATTTAGAACAATTACTATTAAATATTAGCCCCAAAACCGTATTTTGCAAACATCATTTTATAGTATTTAAAAAAGAAAGAAATGTATCAGAAAATATCGAATATCTAAAGTTATTTAACAAAAAATAAGCAAACTTTTTGGTTAGGGTGTTTTTAAAATGCTTTCATACAAACTAACGAATTGTCGGGCATTGTTAGAAATTGTACAACGTTCAGCAATGCTTCGCACAGCGCCAGCAATTTTTCCCCTTTCATCATTATTCGCAAGAAGAAACCCGATTTTTGCAGATAGGGTTTTAATATCTGTGGGGTCCTCTAGTAAAAGATAGTCCATCCCTTCCATTATTTCAGAAGCTCCGTTAACCTTGCTTGTTATTACAGGAAGACCGCTTGCCATTGCCTCGAGGCAGACATTTCCAAATGGTTCATAAAGAGTTGGGAAAACAAATATATCTGCCGATGCATAAAACTTTTTTACCTCTGATTGTGGTCCTGTAAAAATGACTCTGTCAAAAAGAGAAAGTTCTCTGGAAAGCCGGGTATACCTTTGTATATCATGGTCTTTTCCGACAACAAGAAGTTTTGTATCAGGATGAGTGTCTTTTATTAATGCAAATGCCTTCATTAAAAATGATAACCCCTTACGCTCAAATCCGGTTCCAAGAAAAAGAATAACCTTTCCTTCCATTTTTATATTGAACTTTTCTCGTATCTCAATGACGTATCTTTCCTTGTTTTGCGGATGAAATGTTTCCGTATCAACGCCATTGTGAATAACCTCTATATCTGCTTCTGATACGCCGTAGTTTGAAACAATTTCCCTTTTTACCTGATTTGATACGGCCACAATCTTTTTGAAATTACCTTTTGAAAATTGCTTTTTTTCTATAGAGAGGAGAAGAAGCTGGTGCGGCTGGTATAACTTAAAATATCGTAAGAGCGGATTTCTGATTTTTCCCAGAACGTATTTTCTGAATTCTTTGTGGCAACCACCGCCTGCCCTGAAAACATCCTGCCTAATCGTTCTTCCAAAGCCTTGTACAATATCGAATTGGTATTTTTTGAGCACTTGCCGGGAGAACCATAAAAAGCTTAAGACCTTGAGACAGCCTCCGGGTTTAAAAATAGGTGCCTTATGCACAATAATTCTCTTATCAACTGGCGCCTCGATTTTCCCAACAATAAGATGTACGTTGTGTCCCATTTCAAGCAGTTGTCTGGAAAAATTAAAGACAAATCGTTCCGTGCCTCCATGAGTGGTATATTTAGGATAAACCAATGCAATTTCCAAGATTTATACACCTCTTTTAAATATTCGGTTTCAGATTTATATGAGAATTCTATGAGAGTATTTTTTTATAAATACTCAGTGTTCCTTCAACGAGCTTGTCTATGGTAAATTTTTCTTCAACGAGCTCTCTTCCGGTAATACCATACCTTAATCTTACCTCTGGGTTTTCAATGAGGCGTGTGATTGCATCCGCAAAGGATTCGGGGTCTTTTGGGGGGACTAATATTCCATGAACGCCATTTTCTACAACCTCGGGAATACCACCAGCGGTTGTAGATACAATGGGCTTTCTCATTGCCATGGCATCCAGGAGTGACGTTCCCAGCCCCTCGAGGTGGGAGGGAAAGGCGAAGATGTCAATGGCTGCCAAAAAATTGACCACATCCTTTCTGAAGCCGGTAAATATGAGCGACTTATTAAGTCCAAGTTTCTGCGCCTCAGATTCCAGATTGTTCCTGAGTTCTCCATCACCCACAATGATAAACCTAACGTCCGGATATTTCTTTCTCACAATATCCGCAGTCCTGACAAGATAAATCTGCCCCTTATGATCTGCCATGTGGGCAATGTTGCCAACGAGGATAGCGTCTTTTTTTATACCGAATTCAGCCCTCACATCGGAAATTACGGCAGTATCAAATTTCCTTAAATCTATGCAACTTCTTACGACACTTATTTTTTCAGAAGCGACTCCGCCATCAATCATGACCTTTTTTATGGCCTCTGAGACTGCAATATAACGGACATCAAAGGCATTATATTTAAAACGACTTTTTATAGGAAAGTCAACACGCCTTGATACCACCATTGCTTTTACCTTGCCGAAGAGACGGGATAAAAGCCCTATGAAATGGGCGTGGGAGGTATGGGCATGCATGATATCATATTTGTTATGCCGTAAAAGCCGGCTTATTTTCCATGCAGCCAGGAGGTCGATTTCACCGCTCATTTTTATAGGAATTGCGTCTATTCCAGCTTTTTTCACCACATCTTCCAGCGGGCTGCCAGGCTGGCATACTACCGAAGAATCTTGTCCCCGTTCCTTAAGTCCTTTAACGAGATAGAGGAGTTGCTGTTCCCCGCCGCGCCAGGTTTTTTCTGTGTCTATATGGATTATTTTCAATGTGTTGCCCTGATGTATAGGAATTTCACTATGGTAGAGACGCAAGATTTTGCGTCTCTACCGTAGTGTTTGTCCCTCGGCTCATTCATAAGCTTCGCTTGGAAACGCAATTTTCTGCAAAGCTTCTGCTTTGCGTGAAGCGGAGCTTCATGAGCACGTGAGTTCCCAAGCCAGGGCTTGGGAACTAGATAAAGTAGCTGCCGTAGGTAGCCTAATTTAACAGTTATCATTTGTTACCCTGGGTTTTTCTGTTGCAACGGTTCGTTACATGAACCAGTTCCCACAATTTTGCATATTTGAGAAATACGTAATAAGCGGAGGAAACGGCTATGATGAATCCGGGTACTCCGTCCCTGAATCCTTGTTTTAAAAAATACTTTTTGAAAAACGTCCCAAATGGCCTGGATATCATATTCCACACCCCAGCCTTTTTCCCCAGTTTTAAATACTCCCCGGCGCTGATGGTTGTAAAATTGTTTATTGTGTTGACATGGTGTGAAATATCGCTGTAAGAATAATGAGTAATATCGCCTTTCAAATACGCCACATTCCCTTTTACTACGACTACATCATGGGGATTCGTTCCACCCCACCGCGCCTTGTCTTTTCTGAAAAGTCTTACCTTATAGTCAGGATACCACCCGGAATAGTTTATCCACCTGTCCAGATAATAGACATGCCGCGGCATTGCGTATGCATCTGCCCCTGGGGTTTTTAATACCTCTTGTATTTCCCCGGCAAGTGCAGGCGTGACCCGTTCATCAGCGTCTATTGAAAGTATCCACAGATAAGACGTTTTATTCACTGCAATATTTTTCTGGGCTACATGGCCTGGCCACGGGTTATAAAATACTTTATCCGTATATTCTTTGCAGATATCTATGGTCCTATCCTTACTTCCAGAATCCACAACAATTATCTCATCAGCCCATGTTACACTTTCCAGGGCATCGCGAATATTTCGTTCCTCATTGAGGGTTATAATGGCAACAGAGAGTTTTTCCATAGGCAGTTTTAAATAGTAACCACAGATTTCCATATTATTTATTTGTGCAAGATTGTCAAGGCCGATGCCTTGGATTACTTCATAGTTTTTATCCGTGTATTCCGGGAAATCTGCAGTTTTGGTTTCCAAAAATGATTCTTTTGAATGCTCAACTGAATAATAAACCGCAATGTATTTTTATCTTCGTCACACAGTTTTTTTGACCCGGTATATATTCGATAGAATCTTAACCGGTCTGTATACGTGATGCAGTTCGCCAGAGATGCATTTAATTGTGTTAAATTGTTAATCTTCTTTTTGCGTGTTATTTTTGTATTGAAACGTACCCTGTCTAAATCAATGTAAAAAAAATCCCAGGCATCCGGCAATTCCCTGATCATTATATTACTTCCCTTCAAATCACCATGATAGATGCCTGAATCATGGAGTTGTTTAAAGGACGTCGCCAGGCGGAAGATAAATTGTTGTTTTTTTTCTGTGGCAACTTTATCGTAGCAATAATTAAACTTTTCGCTAACATATTTATAACACGGAAGACAATGAGAAATGTCTTCCATGATGAGAAAACTCTTTTTCAAAATACCCAGCCTTTTTTCTTCACATAACGCAATGGGCTTTGGCGTGAGAAAGTTTGACGCCAGCAATCCATGCGCAGCATACCACGCCTTTCGCGCGGGTGAACGAAAAAAAAAATAAAGGATTTTTTTCAAAACGACTGGATATTTGTATTCTTTAATGCACACACTATGAGCGGTTTCGTGAGACGCCTGAATGCGCGTAACGGCTGTTTTTGAAGATGATTTTATAACGTTATTGGATTTTTTTGTTAGAGAGCGGGTGTGTTCGTTAATCATATCGATGAATACCTTAACATCCCACTCGCGCAGCATATTTATTGTATACTTATCGTATGTTGTGCTTTTAAACACAGCATTGTTTTTGAGACATTTTATTGTTCTTCCATACCAGAGCCTGCGCCGTATTTTGCGTATTTTTCCAAACACCCTTTTACGAATGTTTTCTTTATCTTTGAAATTGAACGTATTACTTGTGTAATGATCAATTAACGCGGATATTTCTTCATAGGCACACAGTGGTAAGACGGAATAAAAAAATCTCGATAAGTCATTAATTTTCCAGGATAACGGCAGGTTCTTACGGAATTTTATCCGTCCGACATCGATCAGGTAAAACGTGCCATGAATTCTATCTACCAGCACATTTTCGGCATGGAGCTCGCCATGAAAGAAACCGTGTTCGTGGATATTCTTAACAAAAGAAATAAAGTTTTTCAGGAGCGTATTTTTACCTATGTGTTCGTATACCCCCGATAATGGACAGGCATCGAGTAATTGAGTTTTCATCGTTACGCTATCCGGTATGGCTTTCGAGATTATATAACTTTCCGGGTGCATTCCAAAATGTGTTTTTTCTCCTACCGCGACAAGCTCAGGGGTAAAGAGGCGGTTTCTGAGCAGTATATGGCCTTTGTTCCATTCTCTGTATGCTTTTGAAGGCAAAAATAATGATTTAAGGGCGTCTGTACTATCCTTAATCTTGTAGTGCTTTATGTAAAAGGATGCTTCCCGGTTATGCGTATATTTTAGTATCTTTTTATGCGGTTCGTTTCGTACAATTTCGCAATTTTTCCCTGCAGCAACGGAATCCAGCAATTCATCCAATATATTTAACGAATCACCAGTTACCAACCATCGTATGTTATCTCTGAAATAGGTGTGAAATTTTTGGTCAACCGGCATAATCCTGTGTAATTAAATAAAGTATTTTGAATCCTATACGTTAAATTAAGCACGGACAAACTATGTTTGTCCGTGCCACCCTGTAACCCGCTTAATTAAAATGAAAATTCCTATGCAATGAACTTATTGTCCAAGCGCCTTAACAATAGCCTCCCCGAATTTTTCGGCAGCCGTTGGTCCGCTTGCAGTAATGATATTTCCATCTCTTTCCACGTCAGCGCCAGAATATTTTGCACCGCACGCCTTTATATCATTGACCGTAGAAGAATATGTTGTTGCCTTTTTATCCTTAAGCAGTCCTGCCTTTGCCAGGGTTACCGGCGCAATGCAGATGGCGCCCACGATTTTCCCGGCATTGTTGGCGCTGTTGGCAATCTTATGGGCAGTCGGGTTATCCCAGTATTCACTGGCCCCGGTACCGCCAACAAAGATGACGCTATCATAATCGCCAATGTTGATATTGGTAAACAATATGTCTGGTTTTACCTTTACGCCTAACATACCTGTCGCCTCTTTTAATGAAGACGAGGCGACGGTTACGGCTACCCCATTTTTCTCCAAAACCTCTTTTGGTTTTAATAACTCTTCATCCCTGAAATTACTGCGTGCAATGATCATTACAACCTTTTTACCTTTTGCAGTTTGCATGTCACCCTCCCCCCTTACAGGTATAATCAACATACATGATAAAATAAAAGATACGAAAGTCAAACCAGTTATGAAAAATGTATTTCTCATAATTATACTCCTAAAAATTACAAGACTTATGAATATATTTATTTTTCTCTGCGTTTCCGGTGTTCTCTGTGGCAAGAAGATTTATCATTTCTTTAATTTTTTTCCCAGTGCATTTTCCACGGCTTGTACCTTATGTTCAAGCATTTTTACTTTTTTGTCCTTCCTCAGGTCAATTCCTGCGCCTATAGGAATTACGCTGTTCTCTGCAATCATCCTCCACCCCCTTTATACAAAGTTAGCAGAATGTTCATAATAGTATTAATTTTGTTTCTGGCAGGCCGTACAGAATGCTTATTTTCACTGGTAAGAGCGTAATGGCAAGGAGCGCCGCGCCACTACATGGTCATTTGAAATTCCGTCATATTAAATTAATATTATACAAGAAACAGGCTAATTTCAAGCATGAAAGTTCAACCGTTACGCAGGATGTATTCAGGCAGAGAGGCAGAACCCACTGGTTTCAAACGCTATAGTTTCGTTGACAAGGAGATTAAAATCATATTATACTACTATAGCGTTTCAGAAAAAAATATACCGTACAAATGTCCTTGCGAGGAACGGAGTGATGAACCACTCTCTTGTATTACAGAGGAATACGTGCTAAAAAAAATGTATGACGTTGTTATCGTTGGCGCAGGTCCTTCAGGGGCTGCCGCAGCGAGGGGATTAACCACTGAGGGACTCAAAGTTCTTGTGGTAGAAAAGAAGAAACTTCCCCGATACAAGATATGCTCCGGCATTATTTTCCCAAAATCACAGGCGCTAACGGAAAGACTGTTTGGCAAGATTCCGCAATCTGCTTATGTTACACCGAACTTTTTAAAAGGAGTAAGGCTCTGGTCTGATACGGAACATTTTACCGATTGGCCATTCAATAAGGATGGCGCTGGCGCGCCGAATGTGTGGCGTTCAGAATATGACCAATGGCTTATAAAAAATTCAGGGGCTGAGATAAGAGATTGTTGCGACATAAAGGCGTTCAAGGCCGTTGGCGATTACCTGGAGGTTGAATGCCGGAACGGTCATGACGAGCCAATAGTTATTCAATGCAAGTATCTAATAAGCGCAGAAGGAAGCAGGTCGTTCATCAGGGCACAGATTGATCCCGAATTTGAAAAGGCCATACGGTGGTTTATTGCATATCAGAGTTATTACGAAGGCGATTCCCTTTTGGATCCTTGTTTTTACCACGGATTCCTGGACCCGCACTATGGAGAAGTTTATGCATGGTTTAGCGTGAAAGATGGTTTGCAAATCCTGGGTACTGCCGTCAGAAAAGGTTCAAGGCTGTATCCATACCTGAATAAATATGTAGAGATATTGAAAAATAACTATGGCTTAAAACTCGGGAAATTACGAAGAAAGGCGAGTTGTTTGGGTAACGATATGTGCCCTGCCGGCCGGTTTTATCTCGGAAAGGGAAACATCCTGCTCGTTGGAGAAGCAGCAGGATTTTTGAATGCCTTTGGTGAAGGTATTTCCTGCGCGCTTTCGTCTGGTCTCTTCGCATCCGAGGCGATCAATAAAAGCATGAAGACCGGTGGCGACGCCCTCACCTTATATCATGAATTAACAAAGGTGGAGCAAAGGCTAACAAAGCTGTCGTGGAGGTTGGGTTCAAAAATAGCGGGAAGGGACCTGATGCCCTTATAGTATCCATGTATTTTGTGAATAATATTATTAAAAACATATTGAACCGCCTGTTCGCAATCTCACCAATGCGGGAAAAATAAGCACCGTAAATCAATCGGCGCTTAATACACAGGTATTCTTTTTGTAAGAATTAACAGACTCCATACCAGCGCCGATTTTCTACAAGTATATTTCCGGGTTATATCTGGGTTGCAATACCGGTTTTGAAAAATATATTGGCTTGTCAAAAGACAACATCATAGGAAAATCTGTTTACGATATAGCGCCGAAAAATCTTGCCGATATTTATTATAGCAAATACCAGGAATTGTTTCGTAAACCTGACGATCAGATTTATGAAACATCTGTTGTGGATGCGGATGGAACGCGCCACGATGTTATTTTCTATAAATCCACCTTTGTAAACCCTGACGGGTTGTGAGGGGGATTAAGTGTCACCATATTTGACATTACCGATCGTAAACGCTGATATTGGACAGATGGAAATATAAGGTGGAAGCGCGTGAAAGTGGAAAAAGGTCTTTGAAGTCAAAATATTAACTTAATTAATGCAACAATCAATACTAAGGCGTTGGGATTACCAAAGAGGCCAGATACCCTGCGCCGTGGTTTAAAACCATGGAAGTGATATGAATCATACAATGATCGTTTTTTTCATGCAAATTTATATCACATTTTTAATGCTGAAACAGGCAAAAAACACTGTCATAGAGCGGGTTACATGGATTTCTTCCCTCATTTTTACCCACACGAGTACACGAAGACCCCATAAAATAACAGGGCAGTATCATCTGAAAGAGCCTAAAAGATCTTATTTGTTTGACTATAAATTGCATAACCAACGCGAGACAGATGCTATCTGATCATCGTCTGTTAGGTTTGCAGCATTTGAAAGCGTGCCTTTCTTGAGCAAATTCCATATTTCAATTGCCATTTTTGATTCTATAGCAGCGCCAATAAAGAAAAGATATGGAGTATGGC
>JAHFOW010000022.1:0-8833 GCA_023261465.1 Planctomycetota bacterium | reverse complement strand
TCACCCATCTGCTGACTACTGTTGCCTTTTCCAGTAGGCAATATGAGAATGTTTTCTACGTGAAACCCCAACTTCTCTGCGATATTAGAAAGTATCATATCCACCGAAATACTCGCGCCCGCATATCGGACGTTATCGTTTACCATAAATAAAAGAGCCCTGGGTTTCATTACTCTTGAAAATTCGGCAATTACACAAGCCATCTCGTAAAAATAGCCTCGAACCATTCTAGGTATTCCGTTGTTATTGAGCATACCTTGTGCTTTTTGATCGTCTAAATATTTCAAAATTGCCTGTAACAGTTCTTGATGGTCAGCGGCATTGATTGCATCTGTCCATTGTGGGTTCATCTTAATTAAGTCTTTGGTGCGATTTTCAACCGTGCAACTAAGCATCTCTTGGCGGAGATGTACTAATTCTTTTTCGCTTATCCCGTCTAAGGCAAGTTCTAAAGCGTAAGTGCGTGTGTAATCGTACCGATTACAATATGGGGGTGAAGTAATAATTGCATCGTACGTACCCGTGGGAATAGTTGGCAATATATTAAGACACGAACCACGATAGAGATTAATCGTACCTTGCGAATGTTTTGAGGTAAAAAGTGTTTTTTGTTTTCCCCTGGTTTGTAAGTCAAAAATAATCCCATCTATTTTATCGCAAATAGCCTTCCCAAAACTGAGAATTGCTCCTTTATTGAAAGGCTTTTTACCCTGTCGTCTTCCAGACCGATAATCCCACCGTAGATATTGGCCATCTTTGCGTGTATAGCTCACCGACTCCAAAATGCACAACAAAGCAAACCGTAAAACCGTCTGAACGCGTTCATTTTCTTGCTCACCAGCGACTAAGTATTTTTCGATTTCATCTTTCGTTTGTCCTGGATATGCATCTTTTGTAATGCGTAACTCGTTGAGTGGTATTCGTAACTCAGATTTTTTCCAGGGTTGTTCAAGTAACCACCGCTTGAGGGTATTAAAATCATCTTTTGTGAATTCTAACGCAAGTACTTTTTTCGTGTTGATTATTTGTTGGCCGATTGGCAACAATTCGATTCCATCGGCGTTTATCCCTTTTGCAATAGCCGCAAACAAGGCTGTTCCACTACCGGCAAATGGGTCCAGGATTACACCGTTAACGATCTTGTACTTTTCAAGCAGATATTCGACTAAGGAAGCAGAAAAGGCTTCTTTGAATTTATACCATCGGTAAACTTCTCTGGTTTTATTAGCCTGAAAACTGACGAGCGAACGGGATAAAGAAAGATCAGGGTGAAATTTGTCATTGAAGTGATGATATAAGTCTTGATCAAGGTGCTCAACCTCGCTCAAAGCGTCCTTTTGTTTGGAATTTACGACATTCTTGAATAGAGTTAGCATATAGTTTAACGTTCTCTAGTATAGTATGCAGTATTAAGCAATACTCTAACTATACAATATACAGGGATAATTTTGTTGGGTTTTGTTTTACTCAACCCAACCTTTATATGCTGCCATATCAGTCCCATAGCGCAATATACCTTTTCTTTTATATGTTACTACGTTATTACGTAAAGAAGAAAAATCGCGTCTTCTACCAGTTAAATGTTGGGTTCGCTCCGTTTAACTACATTACCTATATATACAGATTGGTATTATCTTATGGCAATCGTGATTTTAATTTGCCAACTTCGGCTTTGCGTTTGGCTGGAGCATCAAATGCAGAATACAATATAAATCCAAATACTGTATCAAGACCATCCGTTAACTTTTGATCAAAGATTGATTGCCTATTTATATCACCACCATTGGGATGGATTGATGCATTTCCTAGATCTTTAATAATTTTAAAATGTCCTTCTTCATATAGTGATTTAACCCAATCCGGAGCTAATCCACCTTTGATATCATTTTCTAATTTATTTAATTTCGCACTAAGCATTCCATCCGTGTATTTAAAATAATGCAATAACGCCTCTATGCGGCTCTATACATTGCAGCAGAGGCACTGAATGCACCGGCACAGCGACACTGAAATGCTTCGGCTAGATAGTATGAGATTTCAGTTGGGATATTTGCCGTTCCTTCCAGTATGCTTTCTCGATATTTTATAATCAAATTAGAAGCATTATTCTTCCGTGACAATGCCAAACCTATTCCCTTACATCCACACTGACGACATTCCATTTGATATAGTATATCATCAGCAAATATTTCATTTGGTTTTAAATTTTCGACTCGATTACCCACAGTTGCAATAGATAGAGGATCTTCTCCCATTCTGTCTATATGAGTACCGTATTTAATTTCAATATCCACAGCCCTAATATCACGACATCGAGGGCAAAAAATATTTCCACAATTTGTGAATGAGTTTCCGATTAATGTTCTATCTCCAATAAATTGTAATCGAGTTTGTAGCAATTGAGAAATTCCTTTAATGTCATCCATTCTAATGTTTTTCATATTTTCAGATATAATTAGTAAGTGATTAGTCATGGCTTTGTTTATACCATTTCGAAAATCCATATTTTTGTCTCCAGTGTTATGTGTTTAATCAGGGATGCTTACCTTTTATTAATAATAAAAAATCATGATCAATACTGATGCAGAAAATAAATTTATATATCACAGTATTTCTCGCTTTTAAATATATTTTGTAAACTTAAAACGTCAGCAACTCTATCAATTCCTTCCTCGAAAACGCCTTAGACACCGCATTGTCAGATTCTACAACGGAATTCATGAGGTTCGACTTGGTGGTGATCATGGTATCGATCTTCTCTTCGAGCGTACCTTTCGTAATGAGTTTAAACACCTGCACTCCCCGTGTCTGTCCTATACGATGGACGCGGTCGGTGGCCTGGTCTTCACGGGCGGCGTTCCACCAGCGGTCGTAGTGGATAACGACCGATGCGGAGGTCAGATCAATACCTAATCCGCCAGCCATAAGGCTGCCCAGGAAGACATTGCAATTGGGGTCGGTCTGGAATCTCTCGACGACCTTGCCACGATCCCTGGTGCTTCCCCGTAAGGTCTCATACCTTACATCAAGGGTATTCAGCCAGTTGCCTATCATATCCAGCATTTCCAGATATTGGGAGAAGACCACCACCTTTTCCCCGGATTCAAGCGTCTCTTCCATGATTTCCTTGAAAAGCTCAAACTTCCCGGAGGCAATACCTTTCGGCGTCTTTCCGTTTAAAATTAATTTTGGATGGTTGCACAGTCGTTTCAACTTGGTAAGCAATGCAAAGATGTGGATGTATTCCACGGGGCTGCTTTCATCCCGTAACTTCATAATGAGCTTGCTTCCCTCCTGATTTACGAGGTCTTTATACATGACAATCTGGGCTGGCGTCAGGGTACAATACCGTTTTTCTTCTGTCTTTGGTGGTAATTCCGTCAAGACGTCTTTTTTAAGCCGTCTCAATTTAAAAGGATGGATAATCTTCTTTAACATCTCACGTTTTTCGTCATCCTGGTACTTTGTAATGGGGTTTTCATAGCGCGCCTTAAAATCCTGCAAACTTCCCAGATAGCCGGGCATGAGGAAGTCAAAGATCGACCACAACTCTGAAAGCCTGTTTTCAATGGGGGTGCCTGTTAATGCCAGGCGGTGTTTTGCATTCAGGAATCTGGTGGCCTTGCTCATCTGTGCATTGTGGTTTTTGATCTTTTGCGCCTCGTCCAGGACGACGTAGTTCCACTGTATCTTGCTCAAACCTTCCACATCGCGGGAAAGGATGCTGTAGGTGGTCAATACCACAGACGGGAGGTTTTCTGAAATGATGGAGATTCTTTCCTTACCATAGAACCGGGCTAATTTTACTTCCGGAGCGAAACTTTTAAACTTGACTTCCCAGTGGTCCAGCACCGAGGTTGGACAGATAATCAGGTTGGGCAATTGAGGCTCTGTTTGTAAAGCCGAGAGCACTAAAACCATTGCCTGATGGGTTTTTCCCAGACCCATTTCATCTGCCAGGATACCGTGAAAACTGTTTGTGTGGAGAAACCAGAGCCAGTCATAACCCGTTTTCTGATAGTTCCGCAGATCGCCTTTATAGGTACCTACCGGCGGCGCAGGTTGCGGGGGAGTGATACGGTCGAAATTCATGAGAAATTTTTGCGACTCCCTGCAGGCGGTTACCTTTACCTGTTTACCGCATTCTGCCCTGGTACGCAGGTATCCCAGCTTAGGTATCTTTATGCGCCCATTTTCAACAACCCCTCTTCCCCGCTCCCAGAGGTCAAGAATATCTTTGGGGATTTTTATATAATCCGCATCCTTACGAATGCAGCCGTTGCTATCAAGACATGACATGATTTCAGAAAGGGTGATGGTGTGTTTTCCCACCTTGTAGGTAGGGTCAAGCCATAGCCAGTCGTTATCGAAGACCTCCACCTGCACGTGAGCAACATTGGGGTTATCGTGAACTTCTGCATAACGCAATTGCTCAGACGGTTTAAATAAAGGCTCTGAGAGCAATGCGCTGAGATCCCTCCTGAGAAACT
Source organism: Planctomycetota bacterium (assembly GCA_023261465.1). Classification (GTDB taxonomy): domain Bacteria; phylum Planctomycetota; class Brocadiia; order Brocadiales; family Brocadiaceae; genus JAHFOW01. The sequence continues at coordinate 4,343 of JAHFOW010000022.1, read as the reverse complement.
CAACGGCTTCATTTTCCTTATAAACAAGCGGTTTTTCATTATTAAAGTAAGGTTGAATGGTAAAAGGAACGGGCTCGATAGGCCGGTACGTATTATTATGCCATATCCACTGTTTACCAAGACGGTGTTTTTTTAATTCCTCCCACGAAAATACCTGTTCTTTTTTCTGAGCGCCTTTTGTTTTCAGAACAGGGGATAATTCGATATGTCCCTCATTATTTATCTGGGCATGGAGATGGGGAACAAGGGGGATTTTGTGGAGTTTTGTTTTTAGTATACGCTCAGAAAATTCTATGTTGGGATATTGATCATCGGTCAATTTTTCAAAAATAACCGGGCTTTTTTCGGGTGAAATATGGAGCACCGTTTCGTCACCCTGGATAGAAACCAGCCTGATTTCGAGCTGTGGTCCGCCATTGAGGAGGTCTACCTTGAGATTGACATTGTCAAACGCTGAGAACAGATCGTAAAAAATGTTGGTAGGCCTATTATCGTCGTCATCGTCTTCATCAACATCAAAAAATGAAGGCTCTTCATACTTGTTGGATGTTTTGGGCTTTAAATTCTTTAATTTTGGGATAAAAAATGGCAAGGGGTTGAACGCCCCTTTTTTTGCAGATAATACTGGAAGAATGTTTCTTTTTTTATCCCTCGTTTCAATCCATTGTAAAAGCGTGGCAACGATATGTTTGCATATATCCCCGTCAGATGCATATAAACATTCACAGCTCATGTCATAGATGTCTCTCATGTCTGAGTAAATTAAAACACCGTAAGGTATTGATTCGCTGCCGACAACCTCTGCGGTGAGTTCCCCATTTTTGTACGTTAAATTATGAACACGGCCGCCCTTATAATAGGCAAGCCCGCGGCTGTAAACGCCGCTTTCGGTAAAAGACTTTACATCCTGAGTTGTAATGAAATCCAAATAGAAGGTTTTCATGCGATATACTTCCTGTAAAAGGGATGAACAAGGATTTGAAATACTACGTACACATATACAACATATATATCATTTTGTACGAAAAAAGTCAACTAATGGTCGTATATTTTGGAAAACGGCGAGTTGAAGGTGTGCGGCTCTCTGTGTTGTTTCTATAAGATGTTCCGAATATTCAACATGCCAGGGGAATATGGTAAAGGCACTTGTAGATCATTTCAGGGTGAAAGGTCATGTGTTTGGGACGATGATAATGCCAGTCTTTTCCGTAGGGAACATGACATTCCAGATGCGGCCACTTGCTGAAGGGGTCTATCCCTAATGCGTTGATAAGCTTCTCATTGTTCATGGTAACGTTTCCTGCCCGCGGCGGCATTGGCCCTGCTTCCTGGCGCATGCATCCCTTGAGCAAATGCGGGTCGTAACCGCCGACCTTGTTTACGATTTGTCCAATCTGGTACAGACTGAGGTGCCGGTGTGAACCAAAATGGTAGACACCCCGGACATGGTTCTTTTCCAGTGCAAGTTCCACCACCCTGTTAAAATCCTCGCAATAAAACGGCGACCTTAATTCATCAAAGTAGAGAGTGGCAGGATTGTTCTTTTTGAAACGGGAAAGTATCCAGTCAATTGCCCCGGCATGTCCGTTGACGCTGATCCCCATGGGGAGCGATATCCGGAAAATTGCTGCAGATGGATAGCGGAGCATGGCAATCTCTTCGGCGATAGCCATTGTCCTGCCGTACATGGTAACCGGGGACACCGGGTCTTCTTCCCTGTACATCCCCGATGCCCTTCCCGGATATACCAGATCGGTGGACAGATGAACAAGCCGCATATCATGGCCTTCCATTATTTCCAGGACATTCAAGAGTGACTGAACGTTCACCCGGTAGGCCAGGACGGGGTTCATCTCACAGGATTTCAGGGCACATGAGCCTGCGCCATTTATAACGGACTTAAACTTCTTCTGTTTCATCAGGTTTGCAAGTCCCCTGCGGTCTTCCACATCGAGGGGAATGATTCCATCGCCCCGGAGCGGCCAGTACCGAACGGGCCGAATGGCAGTAACGTGACCGGGGTATTTTGTGTGAAAATACTTATAGACACTATAACCGGGAACACCGGTAACTCCGGTAATTAAGAGTGGTAGAAACGGCGGCAAAGACATTACATTAATAACATAAAAAGTTTTCTAAGTATAATTTCTTCAGTAAACACATACCGTAAAAGATAATTAAGGATTTTTTAAAATATCGTTGGTTCCGACTGTGCGTAGAACATAGGTGTCCCTTTTGGTTTGATAAGTAAAACGGTAAGATTTGGTTATGCGCCCTTCCCAAATGTCCCGCGAATCATTCATTTTTTTAATGTTTAAAGAAGGGTGCCCGGGGTTGGACATAAAAAACTCTATTTGCTTATCTATGGCCGTTTGAATTTGTTTGGATAGCTTTCTGTAATCTCTGACAAACGGTTTTGAAAATAAAAGGTTCATAATTTGGCCCTTTTAAGAGCCTTAATCGCATCTTTAGCATTGTTAAATGGCCCCAATACATCGCCTTTAGCAATAGCCTCATCAGCCTCAGCCTCTTTTTTCTGCCATTCCGGAGTATAAAAATACGCCTGGTCTGGACGGACAACCTTCACAGGTTTTATCACCAAACCTTCTTCCTGGTCTTCTATTTCCAAATAATCCCCTACTGCAACGTTAAACTTCTTGCGAAGCTCCTGCGGTATGGTGATTTGATAGTTCTGTTTGATCTTGATCAATGGCATTTTTGTCTCCCTCATGATTCTTAAATTTACAAATTATAATTCTTGTAATTTATTAATTTAATAATATCATATACAATTTTCATGTCAATAAAATTAAATGAATATAATTATCCCGTGTGCCTTCTGTTTTGTAGAAGTCTCAAGGGATAATTGTTACCGGCTAACGGGAATAACGAGAGATTTTGCCGAAGAAATTAGGAGTGGCACTTTTGCTCTTTGCTTAGCGTTTTTTGCGAAGCAAAAAGGGAAAGACAATTTTTACTTGAAGCGGTTGTTGGCAAAAAGTAGTATAGTTCGCTATTGTGGCGGTAATTATAAGATTAAGGAGAAAATCTAATGCCCTTTTTAATTGGGATGAATGCAGTATGAGTAAGATGTTTGAGAGGTTGGGATTTTGTGTTGCCTTGTTTTGTTGTTGGTCCACATTCCGTAGCGTTTGCTAGCGAAAATGGCAAATGTAGCGGAGTGTATCAAGATGCGACACTTCTTGATACCGGACAAGTTTTTTCGGGAAAATCAACATTAGAAGCAAAAGATAACCCTAGTATCGGGGAACAGTCTACGGTTATTTTGAAGTTAGAATTTCCGAATGCTCCTCACGACCCAAATGTAACTGACGAATGGATAATAAGTGAATTTTTTGACAAAAATAATCCCCAATCGGAAAACTCTTGGTTTTCAGCTGGTTCAAACGGCAAGGTTTGGTTTACCGGAGAGGTAATGGGCTGGAAAACGATGCCTCTCAATATTGAGGAATACTTTGATCAAAACAGGCAGCCATTGTTGGATAAGATGGCGGAAGACGCAATTGCCCAATTTGATCCCGAAGTTGATTTTTCCAAGTATGCAAGAGTCATGTTCTGTGTAACCCATGATGACCAAAGAAGATATAATGTGGGATTATGGGGAAGTATTGGCATGACCCATTATAGTACCAATGATGGTGTCGTTTCTCTTTCTTCTGCTTGATTATCTGCAGACATATTTCTCCCAGGTGGTGATAAATTTGGTGGTGTTGTTCATGAAGCTCTGCATAACCTGGGCGGAAACGGAACAGAGGCTTGGGGATTCCATCAAGGCGGAATGAAACCCTCGGATGATGGTAGCTGTAAAAACTGTTCGGATTTAGAAAATATAGTTGCGTCATGGAAAGATATTTCTTGCGTGGTACGGGAAAATGGTAATTTTTGCAGCGGATTAGGGGCTACTCCATTTGCTCCGCCATCCCAATCATACCAGTACCATGCCGTCTGGACAAAGGGTGAACAAGTGCTTAATCTTCAGCCGGGAGTAACGGATTTCGTATTGATTCCAAGAGGGGATCCGAACGCTCCGGGTTATAAGTTAGCCAGATTGAATGTAAAATTTGGTCAACATGGAAACAATTTTGTTTTTAATATGGAGTACCTTGATCCCAAAGCGGGTAAATTTGAACCCGATTTGCCTCCTGCCCCCTATTGACACTGGAGAAGGAAAACAACTCCTTTAGCGGAGGGTTCGCAAATACCGCTCTCATAACAAACGGTGATTATGATAATCCCCGTTCCTATTTTGATGGTGGCATTAACACTATTTATTGCGACGAGACAAACGGCATCACGATTGAGCTTCTTGGACAAGATGAGAA